>NZ_JBFBLA010000004.1:114280-224492 GCF_040702485.1 Arthrobacter sp. NPDC080031 | reverse complement strand
GGGCCGACGTCCCACGGCTCGGCGATCAGCTTGACCTGCGAAACCACCGGATCCTGCTGGATGAGCTCGAAGAAGGTCGACAGTTTGTCCACGTCATAGAACTCCCGGGCCAGGGTGGAGGCGAGGTCGAAGCGGAAGCCGTCCACATGCATTTCGGTGACCCAGTACCGCAGGGAGTCCATCAGCAGCTGCAGCGAATGCGGGCTGCGGACGTTCAGCGAGTTGCCGGTACCCGTGTAGTCCATGTAGTGCTTGAGATCGCCCTCCATCAGACGGTAGTACGCGGAGTTGTCGATGCCCTTGAAGGACAGCGTCGGGCCAAGGTGGTTGCCTTCGGCGGTGTGGTTGTACACGACGTCGAGAATGACCTCGATGCCTGCCGTGTGCAACGTCCTGACCATGGCCTTGAAGTCCTGGACCTGCTGGCCGGTGTCGCCCTTGGAGCTGTAGCTGTTGTGCGGGGCAAAGAACCCGATCGTGTTGTAGCCCCAGTAGTTGTTCAGCCCTTTGTCCTGCAGGATGCCGTCATTGACGAATTGATGGACGGGCATGAGTTCGATGGCCGTCACCCCGAGCTTCTGCAGATGGGAAATCACGGCCGGGTGGGCCACGCCGGCGTACGTGCCGCGCTGCTCCTCCGGAACCTCGGGGTGGAGCTGGGTCAGGCCCTTGACGTGCGCCTCGTAGATCACGGAGCGGTGGTACGGGATGCGCAGCTGCTGGTCGCCGGCCCAGTCGAAGAACGGGTTGATGACCACGCCCAACATCATGTGCGGCGCCGAATCCTTGTCGTTCCGGGAATCCGGATCTCCCATGTTGTAAGAGAAGAGCGCCGGGTCCCAGTCGATCTGCCGGTGGACGGCCTTGGCGTAAGGGTCCAGGAGGAGCTTGTTGGGATTGAAGCGTTGCCCGGCGGCAGGGTCATACGGACCGTGCACGCGGTAGCCATACTTCTGTCCGGGCTGGACGTGCGGCAGGTAGCAATGCCATACATAGCCGTCCACCTCGTTGACCGTGTAGGAAATTTCGTCCCCATCGTCGTCAAAGAGACACAATTCCACCTTTTCCGCCTTCTCGCTGAACAGCGCGAAGTTGGTTCCCGTGCCATCGAAAGTGGCCCCCAACGGGTATGCGCTTCCTGGCCAAACGTCCATGTGTTCTCCTTCAATTGCCGGATAACTTTCTGCCAGCCTAGCGAGACTATGTGACTTTCAAGGAACATCCAGAGTCATCCGGCGCGATGTTCACCGAGAAATCGGAAGACGCCCGGGACCGCCCGGGCGATATCGGAAGCGGCCAATGGCCCACCCGCCGAGGCTGCGCTGCCTGCCATTCCGTGGATGCTGGCGCCGACGGCGGCTACCGCTGCCCAGCGCTCATCGAGGGAGATTCCCAGCGCGGCGAACGGCCCGTCGTCGTCCAGCCCGGATTCCGCGTAGGCTGCAGCCAGCGCGCCGACTATCCCGCCAAGGACGTCCCCGCTGCCTGCCGTTGACATCCACGGGCATCCGTCCGACTGGCTGAAGACCGCCCCGGACGGCGAAGCAACCACCGTTGTGGCACCTTTGAGCAGGACGACGGCACCGGTGTGCTCGGCCGCAAGCCGGGCGAAGTGCATGGTCCGCGATTCCACGTCCTCGCGCGTGACGCGCACTTCGCCCCGGCCAAGAAGTGCCGCGAGTTCCCCGGCGTGCGGGGTGAGAATCCAGTTCGGCGGGCAGCGTTCCGGCAGGAGCTCCAAGGCTCCGGCGTCGACGACGGCGGGCTGGCCGGCGCCGGCCGCGGCGTCCAATACGTCGCGGGCACGGTCGAGTTGCCCGGCTCCGTCCAGGCCAGGACCGAGCAACCACGCCTGGACCCTGCCGGGCTCGGCTGGCTCCCAGATGGCTTCGGGCGTTCGAGCCAGGACCTGCCGCGCCACGACTTCCGGGCCGAGGTACCGCACCATTCCCGCACCGGCCGCGGACGCGGCCTCGACACAGAGCACCGCGGCTCCGGTGTAGCGCTCGGAACCTGCCACGACGCCGAGGACTCCCCTGGTGTACTTTTGGGCCCGGCGCCCCGGGTCCGGCAGGACGGCAGCCAGGTCAAGGGCGGTGAAGCGGCGCAGCGCAGGTGCCGGAAGATACTCCTCGATGCCGATAGGTACGATCAACACCTTGCCGGCACAGCCCTCACCCGGGTCGGCCATCAGTCCGGCTTTGACTCCCCCGAATGCCACGGTCAGCCGCGCTGTCAATACGGGCCAGTGGACCTCGCCTGTGTCGGCGTCCACTCCGCTGGGGATATCGCAGGCCACAACCAATTGGGGCCTTAGCTCCTCCAAGGCAGCAATCAATTCCGCGGCAGAGCCGCCAAGGCCGCCCCGGGCACCCGTGCCCAGGATCGCGTCAATGACAACGTCGTCGCCGGCAGTCAGCACGGCTAGTTCTTCGGGGTTTTCCTCGTCCAAAACATGGACGCGTCCGCCGGCAGCCCCGAAAGCCGCGAGCGCGTCAGGATGGGCGGAACCGGCGGTGAGTACCGCCGTCGTGCGCATGCCACGCCTCGCGAGCATTGCCGCGGCGTAGAGGCCGTCCCCGCCGTTGTTGCCTTTGCCCGCCAGCACCGTAACGCTCGAGCCGTAAAGGCTGCGGCCTGCCGAGCGGAGTTCACGCACGACGGCGTTTGCCAGCCCGTGTGCCGCGCGCTGCATGAGAACAGCGCCTTCGCCGGTATCGAGGAGCGGTTGTTCCGCTGCCCTGATTTGTGTCCCGGTGAAGGCGCTGATCATGGTTGCTTGCGCTGCTAGGCTTCCGCGATGACCATGGCAGTGGCGATTCCGCCATCGTGGCTCATGGACACGTGCCAGCGCTTCACGCCGATGGACTCGGCAACAGCCAGTACGGTGCCCTTCACTTGGATAGTGGGGCCGTTCTGGTCCAGGCCGATCCAGCAGTCCTGCCAGTTCATGCCCGCTGGAGCTCCGAGCACCTTGGCCACTGCTTCCTTGGCCGCGAAACGGGCGGCCAAGGACCGCGTGTTGAGTTCGCGCTCCGCGGGAACGAACAAACGGTCACGAAGGCCCGGGGTCCGTTCAAGTTGGCGCCCGAAACGCTCTATGTCTACGACGTCTACGCCTATGCCAACAATCATGCGGCTATTCTACGGTCACGCTCTTGGCCAGGTTGCGCGGCTGGTCCACGTCGTACCCCTTGGCCTTGGCCAGCTCTGCGGCAAAAATCTGCAGCGGAACCGTCGTGAGAAGCGGCATCAGGAGCGTGGGCGTCTGAGGGACGTAGAAAACGTGCTCGGCGTAAGCCCGCACGGCTTCGTCGCCTTCCTCGGCGATCACCAGGGTGCGCGCACCGCGGGCGCGGATTTCCTGGATGTTGCTGACCACCTTCGCATGGAGGGAATCGCGGCCCCGCGGCGACGGAACCACCACAAAGACGGGCTGCCCCTCGTCGATCAGCGCAATCGGACCATGCTTGAGCTCACCGGCGGCGAACCCTTCAGCGTGGATGTACGCGATTTCCTTGAGCTTCAACGCGCCCTCGAGTGCCACCGGGAAGCCCACGTGGCGGCCCAGGAAGAGCACCGACTTCTCGTCCTTCATGCTGCGGGCGAGCTCGCGGAGGGGGCCTGCGTTGTCGAGGATCTTCTGGATGTGTGCGGGTATTTTGCCAAGGTCCGCCAGGACGTCCTTGATCTGGCCGGAGAAGATGTTCCCGCGAAGCTGGGCCAGGTAGAGACCAAGGAGATAAGCGGCGGTGATCTGGGCCAGGAACGCCTTGGTGGAGGCGACTGCGATTTCCGGGCCGGCGTGGGTGTAGAGAACGGCGTCGGATTCGCGCGGGATGGTGGATCCGTTGGTGTTGCAGATGGAGATCGTCTTGGCGCCCTGCTCACGGGCGTAACGGACGGCCATCAGCGTGTCCATGGTTTCGCCTGACTGGCTGATGGACACCACCAGTGTGTTCGCGTCTACGATCGGATCGCGGTAGCGGAATTCGTGCGCGAGCTCCACCTCGGTGGGGATGCGGCACCAGTTCTCGATGGCGTACTTGGCGACCATTCCGGCGTATGCGGCCGTGCCGCAAGCCAGGACGATGATCTTGTTGACCTGCTTCAGCAGCGCGGGGTCGATCCGGAGCTCGCTCAAAGTCAGCTGGCCGTTAATGTCCGAGCGGCCGAGGAGGGTCTGGGTGACTGCGTCGGGCTGGTCGTGGATTTCCTTCTCCATGAAAGAGCTGAAGCCGCCCTTTTCCGCCGAAGCCGGGTCCCAGTCAACGTGGTATTCCTTGCCCTTGGCGGGGGCCCCGAAGAAGTCCGTGATCTCCACGGTGTCGGCGGTGATGGTGACGATCTGGTCCTGGCCCAGCTCGACGGCGCGGCGCGTGTGGTCGATGAAACCGGAGACGTCGGATCCAAGGAAGTTCTCGCCTTCCCCCAGTCCTACGACAAGGGGGGAGTTGCGACGGGCGGCGACCACCACGTCCGGCCGCTCTGCGTGCACGGCGAGGAGCGTGAACGCGCCTTCGAGCCGCTGGCAGGCAAGCTGCATCGCTTTGGTGAGCTTGCCGTTGGATGAGTCACCGTTGAGCTGGTTGCGGAAAATATCGCCCAGAAGTGCTGCCGCTACCTCGGTGTCCGTCTCCGATTCGAAAGTGACACCCTTGGCGATGAGCTCCTGCTTGAGCTCGGCGAAGTTTTCAATGATTCCGTTGTGGATCATGGCCAGTCGTCCGCCGTCGGCCAGATGCGGATGGGCGTTCTGGTCGGTGGGTCCGCCGTGGGTGGCCCAACGGGTGTGGCCGATGCCCGTCAGCGAGTCGGGGAGCGGATTGTCCTCGAGCTCGTTCAGTAGATTGCTCAGTTTTCCGGACTTCTTCCGGGCTGTGATGGTTCCATGAGCCACCACTGCAACTCCGGCTGAATCATAGCCCCGGTATTCGAGCCTCCGGAGTCCTTCAAGCACGACATCGAGGGCTGAGTGCCCGGCATCTGCCCGGCGGGATGAATTGCCAACGTAACCTACGATTCCACACATGCCTACTAGAGTAGCGGTAGCCCCGCGGAACGGAGGTAGGATATCCGGGCCCGCAAGCAGGCCAGGCCGCGGAATATGCCGGACCGCGTACCTTTTCCGGAGAGCATCCTCACACAAAAATCTGCCCAGAGTTCATGCTGTATTTCCGGATCAGCCACCAGAGGGGCAGAATCTCTATAGTGACTTTGCAACGCAATGAAGCGAACGGCGACAGCTCCTCTCCGTTCGTGGAGCTGGACAGGCAGACGTGGTCCCGGCTGGCGGCACAGATGGAGCAGCCGCTTAACGAAGAGGACATCATTCGGCTTCGCGGCCTCGGTGATCCCCTGGACATGAAGGAAATCCGGGAGGTCTACCTGCCGCTCTCCCGTTTGTTGCACCTCTATGTCCAGGCATCACAACAGCTTCATGCAGCCACAACCACCTTCCTTGGCGAGCAGACCCAGCGCACGCCCTTCGTGATCGGCGTCGCAGGTTCGGTAGCTGTCGGCAAGTCCACAATCGCCCGCGTGCTGCGCGAAATGCTCCGCCGCTGGCCCGGCACCCCGAACGTCGAACTCATCACCACCGACGGTTTCCTGTACCCCCTCGCCGAGTTGAAGCGCCGGCATCTGCTTGAACGGAAGGGCTTTCCGGAATCCTACGACCGCCGGGCCTTGCTTCGATTCGTGAGTGCGATCAAGGGGGGCGCCGAAGAGGTCCGCGCTCCTTGGTACTCGCACGTCACCTACGACATCGTCCCGGACAAGGAAGTGGTGGTCCGGCGGCCTGACGTCCTCATCGTCGAGGGCCTCAACGTGTTGGCACCCGCCCGTCCCCGGCAGGACGGCCGGCAAGGCCTGGCCCTGAGCGACTTCTTTGATTTCTCCATTTACGTTGACGCCAAGACCTCGTACATCGAAGACTGGTACGTGGACCGTTTCCGCAAGCTTCGGACCACTGCGTTCGCCCAGCCCGAATCCTACTTCCACCGTTACGCGACGCTCTCCGACGCCGAAGCGGAAGCTACCGCACGCGGCATTTGGAAGCGCATCAACGAACCCAACCTTGAGGAAAACGTGCTCCCTACCCGTGGCCGGGCCCAACTTGTCCTCACCAAGGACGCGGACCATTCCATCCGCCGCATGCTGCTCCGAAAGGTCTAGCACGGATGTGCCATAACCGTGCCCCCAGCCGAAGGTCGTTCGCGACGCTGCTCGCGGCAGGTGCGGGAATGGCTGCCTTGGCGGCCTGCACCCCGGATGGCCGGGCCGCCCCGCCCACGGCCTCACCGCCTCCCTCGGGTCCCCAAACCGCGACGCCGACGCCGACAGTAGCGACCACGACGGCGGTGCCCTCCGGAGCGGCGAGCGGGCCGCCGTCGGGCGCACCGCCGTCGAAGGCTCCGCCCTCAGCGGTTCTGTCCCGACAGTTTTCCCTGAGCGACCCCGCGAGCCAGTGGGTCATCGTCAATAAGCACCGGCCACTGAGCCCCTTGCAGTTTGTCCCTGCCGACTTGGCACAGCCCCGCGTGCAACTCGCGGTCAGCGGAGAGGCGTCCCTGCTCAACAGCACCACCGCCGGAGCAGCCGAAAAGCTCTTTGCCGCGGCCGCCTCGGCCGGAGTCACCATGACCTTGGCCTCTGGATACCGTTCCTTCCAGACCCAGACCGCCACGTACAACGGCTATGTGAGCACGCGCGGCCAGGCCTCGGCGGACACGGCCTCCGCGCGTCCCGGCTTCTCGGAGCACCAGACCGGATGGGCATTCGATATCGGCGACGGCGGCGGGGCGTGCAGCTTCGAGCCCTGCTTCGCTGATCAGCCAGCCGCCGTTTGGGCCAAGGCCAACGCGTACAAGTACGGATTTGTTGTCAGGTACCCGTGGATGCTCAATGAAATCACCGGCTATTACTACGAGCCGTGGCATTTGCGGTTTATCGGGATTGAGGCTGCAACGGATATGGCCAACCGTGGTATCGGCACCCTCGAGGAGTACTTTGGGCTCGAAGCGGCGCCAGGCTACCCCTAGCGGTTGATTAACCAGGGAGACCTGCACCACCTCATCGAGCGCCGGAACGCCAAAGTTGGGCATCTCGGAAGAAGAGCCGGCTGCCGATCCCACCGTCACGCTCCTCACCGAGATCCGGGACAATTTGGTCCAACGGTAGGCATATTGAAATAACTGTGGCCCACCTCCTCACGGAGACGGGCCACAGTTGTTTGCTGCTTTTTCGACCTATAGGGCCAGTTCGCGCGGAATAGCGAGGCGGTCTTCGACGACGCCGGCCAGTTCAGTGCATATGCGGGTGGCGGTTTCCATGTCCGCCGCCTCCACCATCACACGCACCAGCGCTTCGGTGCCCGATGGCCGAAGGAGCACCCGGCCGGTGTCACCAAGTTCGAGTTCGGCGGCAGCCACTGCAGCGGCGACGCCTTCATCCGTGGCGGCACGTGACTTGTCCACGCCCTTCACGTTGATCATGAGTTGCGGCAGCTTGGTCATGACGCGGGCAAGGTCTTGGAGGGTCCGGCCCGTGCCGGCCACCTGGGCGGCAATCTGCAGACCGGTCAGGACACCGTCGCCGGTAGTGGCGTAATCGGAGAAGATCACGTGGCCCGACTGCTCTCCCCCAAGGCTGAAGCCGCCTTCGCGCATTGCCTCCAGGACGTACCGGTCCCCCACCGCGGTCTCGCGGAGCCTGATTCCAGCCTCGCGCAAGGCGATCTTGAGTCCGAGGTTGCTCATCACGGTGGCTACCAGGACGTCGTCCTTCAGTTTTCCGGACTTCTTCAGCGCGAGGGCCAGAATCGCCATGATCTGGTCACCGTCAACCTCGTTGCCTTCGTGGTCCACGGCCAGGCAGCGGTCGGCGTCGCCGTCGTGCGCAATGCCGAAGTCCGCACCATGCTTGACGACCGCTTCCTTGAGCTGGCCAAGGTGGGTGGAACCGACGCCGTCGTTGATGTTCAGACCGTCGGGTTCGGCACCGATCACCACAACTTCGGCGCCGGCGCTGGCGAAGACCTGCGGGGAACAACCGCTGGCTGCGCCGTGGGCGCAGTCCAGGACAACCTTGAGACCTTCGAGGCGGTGCGGCAGGGTGCCGAGCAAGTGGACGATGTAGCGGTCCTCGGCGTCCGAGAAGCGCTGGATGCGGCCGACGTCGCCGCCCACAGGACGTGAAGGTTCCTTGCCGAGTTGGGCCTCGATTGCGTCCTCCACCTCGTCCGGGAGCTTCTGGCCGCCGCGGGCAAAGAACTTGATGCCGTTGTCCGGTGCAGGGTTGTGCGAGGCCGAGATCATCACCCCGAAATCGGCATCGAGATCGGCGATGAGGTAGGCCGCCGCTGGCGTAGGCAGCACCCCCGCGTCGTAGACGTCAATACCGGAGCTTGAAAGTCCGGCTTCCACCGCTGCAGCGATAAACTCCCCG
Source organism: Arthrobacter sp. NPDC080031 (assembly GCF_040702485.1). Taxonomy (NCBI): domain Bacteria; kingdom Bacillati; phylum Actinomycetota; class Actinomycetes; order Micrococcales; family Micrococcaceae; genus Arthrobacter; species Arthrobacter sp. NPDC080031. Next base: position 216,044 of record NZ_JBFBLA010000004.1, on the reverse strand, counting down.
CTGGCGCGGGGATCCCGGGCCACCACGGCGCGGGGCCGCTTTCCGTCGGCTGCACGTTCGTGGCCAAGGACCACCGCAGCTGCTTGGGCCAACTGAAGAGCAAGCTCCGCGGTGAGCAATCCATTGGCGAGACCACGCACGCCATCTGTTCCAAATAATCTAGCCATCGCGTCCCAGTCTAGACGACGGTTGCAGGGGTCGAAGGAACGAGTCCCGGAGCCCTTTGATACCCCTTCAGCCGCGCGATCGCTAGAGTGGAACTACTTGACTTGCGCTTTCTGCTCCACTCTAGTAATGCACCTTAACAAGAATCTACGATTGCCGCATGACACCTAGCTCTGGGGGCTTGGCGCTCGAAATAATTGTCCCCGTTTTCAACGAGTCCGCCATACTCGAAAGAAGCATTTACCGGCTTGTCGACTATCTTTCCCGGGAATTGTTGTACAGCTGGAAAATCACGATTGCCGACAACGCGAGCACTGACGCGACCGGTTCAATTGCGCGGAAGCTCGCTGATGAGGTTCCGAATGTCAGTTATCGGCGCCTCGAGACTAAAGGGCGGGGATTCGCGCTCCGCGACGCCTGGACATCGTCCGAAGCCAAAGTTCTGGCATATGTAGACGTCGATCTCTCAACCGATTTGGCGGCTTTGCCTCCGCTCATCGCTCCCCTGCTTTCCGGACACTCGGATGTCAGCATCGGCACCCGGCTTGGCCGCACATCCAGGGTGGTCAGGGGCCCCAAACGGGAATTCATCTCCCGGAGCTACAACCTGATTCTTAAACGGACCATGCAGGTCCAGTTTTCCGACGCCCAGTGTGGTTTTAAGGCTGTCAGGGCGGAAGTCGCGCATCGGTTGCTTCCTTATGTGGAGGACAACTGCTGGTTCTTCGACACCGAGCTGTTGATCCTGGCCGAGCGGGCAGGGCTTCGAATCCACGAGATTCCAGTCGACTGGATCGACGATCCAGACAGCAGGGTGGATATCCGCCAAACGGCCGTCGACGATATCAAGGGCCTCGTACGCGTCGCCGGTTCCATGATGAAGGGAAATATCCCTTTGCAAGCGATATACGCGGAGCTGGGGCGAGGACCTATCGCCATGCCAACACGGCCAAGTTTTTTCGGCCAAGTGATACGTTTCGGAATCGTCGGCGCGTTCTCCACTCTCGCTTTTGCTTTGCTGTATCTGCTATTCCAGGGCCCGTTTGGCCCACAGCAGGGAAACTTCCTGGCCCTGTTGCTCACGGCCATCGCAAACACGGCCGCCAACCGCCGCTTCACCTTCAGGATTCACGGACCCGAGCGGCAGTTCACCCAACAGTTTCAAGGCCTGGTGGTTTTCCTGGTCGCCTGGGGGATCACTTCTTCTTCCCTGGTATTGCTACATGCCATTCACCCGGACGCATCGCCCAGCACTGAGCTTTTTGTCCTGACCTGCGCAAACATATTCGCCACTCTTGTCCGCTTCGTTCTGCTCCGTATCTGGGTTTTCCGGGTTCGGCAGTCGGAGGAACGGCGCGGCGTGGCCACCATTAAGCAGCTGGCAGTTTGAGCAACAAAACCAGCCGACTTCCCGGACAATTAGCCCCGGATGCCGTCGTCGGAGACCGTTCCCAGGTCATTCGGGAGTGGTTTCGTGGGAATCCCCTGAGTCCTGCCTGGCAGCGGCCGGCTCTATTGAGCCTTCTTGCTTTGGCGTCACTCCTCTATGTGTGGGGACTCGACCGAAACGGTTGGGCAAACTCCTACTACTCGGCCGCCGCCATGGCGGGTTCGGAAGATTGGACGGCTTTTTTCTACGGTTCCTCAGACCCGGGAAATGCAATAACCGTTGACAAACCTCCACTGTCATTGTGGATCATGTCCCTCTCCGTGCGGATTTTCGGCCTCAACTCATGGAGCATCCTCCTGCCCCAAGCTCTGATGGGAGTACTCAGCGTCTATTTGCTGTATCGGATGGTGACGAAGCGGACCGACCCAGCAACTGGCTTGCTCGCAGGGCTTTTCTTCGCGGTTACCCCCGTGGCCACCGTCATGTTCAGGTACAACAACCCGGATGCGCTGCTGACTCTGCTCATGATCGGGACGGCCTTCGCGACCCTGGAGTCAATCGACCGGGGGAAGCTGCGCTGGTTGCTCATTGCAGGCGCCCTGGTCGGCGCAGGGTTCCTCGCGAAGCAGCTACAAGTTGCCCTGATCCTGCCGGCGATCGTACTGGCATACGTTGTTTTCGCCAGGTTCTCCGTACTTGTCAGACTGCTCCACCTTGGGGCCGGGTTGCTCGCCGCAGTCGTGGCATCGGGCTGGTGGTTCATCATCGCGCAGACGGCTGATCCTGCCCGGAGGCCTTTCATAGGCGGTTCCCGATCCAACAGCATCTGGGAGTTGACCCTGGGATACAACGGGCTGGATCGGCTGACCGGCGAGGATGCCAGTCACACGCTATCTGGCCCTAGTGCGGATCTCTACCAGAAGCTTGACCCGGGGATCACTCGCTTCCTACAACCGCAGTTCTCGGCCCAGTTCGCATGGTTTCTCCCGCTCGCGATTGCTGGAGTCGGTATCACCCTATGGTTCGTTATTCGTCGACTTGGCACGTCGCAACAGCGCTCTTTTTTGGTCCTCTGCGCCGCGTGGTTTGTTTGTTCGGCCACGGTCCTCGCCATGATGACAGGCATCGTCCATCCCTATTACGCCATCTCAACCGTACCGCCGCTCAGTTGCCTAGCCGCGTTTACGGCAACCCATCTTGCGCGCCGCTTAGCAAGCGGATCAGTCCGCCTGGCGTCTGGTCTCGTGTTGGCCACCTGCCTGATCTTGGGGTTCATTACGGTATCCCGGTCCGTCTCGGAATTCCCTTGGGTGCCCCCGGCTTTGTTGGCCGCAGGAAGCCTGGCAGTCGCCATCGCGTTGCTTCCACCCGTCAAAAAGCAACGTCAAACGGTACCCGCTCTATTAATAGGGGCCTCAATCTTGTTGGGTCCCGCGATCTGGTCTGTAAACACGGTATTGAGTCCGCACGTCGGAGCAGGAGTTGTCGCCGGGCCCAGCACCTTGGGCATTCGATCAGATCATCCTGATCGGACTCAACTGCCGCCGGGGACGCCACCGACCTTCACCGCGGTCATGTTTGGCGACGTGCCGGCTAAGGGAGTCCTCAGCAGGATTAAGGCAAGCCCGGCGTCAGTGCCGTGGTCGGCCGCAGTCGTCGGCTCGGAGACGGCCGCCAACTATCAGCTGGACAGCTCCAGGGCGATCCTGGCAGTGGGTGGTTTCGACGGCACAGATCCCTTCCCGACGCTGGAGCAATTCCAAACGATGGTCCGCCAAGGAAGTGTCGGATCGTTTGTGATCCAGAACCTCCCACCTTTGACGGTTGAGGGGCGAGGGGAATCGGCGCGTATCGTGCGGTGGGTGGAAGGCAACTTCCAGCCCGAGACCGTCGATGGAGCGTCCTTCTACCTCCTCACCAAGTAGTTCAAAGTACGACGACAGCCCGCCCCGCCAAACGGCGGGACGGGCTGTCGTAAGGCGCCGGAAGCGCCCAAAGCATTTTTAGCGCTTGGAGTACTGCTGAGCCTTGCGTGCCTTCTTGAGACCAGCCTTCTTGCGCTCGATGACGCGTGCGTCACGGGTCAGGAAGCCGGCCTTCTTCAGGGTGGCGCGGTTGTTCTCGACGTCGATCTCGTTCAGCGAGCGAGCAACACCGAGGCGCAGAGCACCGGCCTGGCCGGAGGGGCCACCGCCGTGGATGCGGGCGATGACGTCGTAGGCGCCTTCAAGGTCAAGGATCTTGAAGGGTTCGTTGACGTCCTGCTGGTGCAGCTTGTTCGGGAAGTAGTTCGACAGCTCGCGGCCGTTGATGATCCATTTGCCGGAGCCGGGTACAACGCGAACGCGTGCAACGGCTTCCTTGCGGCGGCCAACAGCAGCACCGGCAACGGTCAGTGCCGGGCGCTCTTTCTTCGGCGCGGCTTCGGCAGCCGAGCTTTCAGAGGTGTAGCTGGTAAGGGTTTCCTCGGCCTCGACGGCTTCGGCGGTCAGTTCTTCGTTCTGAGCCACGATTCTCCTTGATTAAAAGTTGTTTGGTGGCCAGGACTACTGGGCGACCTGGGTGATTTCGAAAGTCTTGGGCTGCTGGGCTGCGTGGGGGTGCTCTGCACCACGGTAAACCTTGAGCTTGCCCAGCTGCTGTGCAGCGAGGGAGTTCTTCGGGAGCATGCCCTTGATGGCCTTCTCCACAGCGCGGACCGGGTTGGATTCCAGCAGCTCCGCGTAGTTGACGGAGGTCAGGCCGCCCGGGTAGCCGGAGTGGCGGTATGCGCGCTTCTGCTCCAGCTTGGCGCCGGTCAGGGCGACCTTTTCAGCGTTGATGATGATGACGAAGTCGCCCATGTCCATGTGGGACGCAAAGGTCGGCTTGTGCTTTCCGCGCAGCAGTGTTGCGGTCTGGCTGGCAAGACGACCAAGGACAACGTCGGTGGCATCGATGACGTGCCACTGGCGGTTGATATCGCCGGGCTTCGGGGTGTACGTACGCACGGTTTTGCCTCGTTCTTGTTCTGGCGTTCATGTTTTAGGCGGCACGCTTGAAGCGTGTGCCTACTAGGTATGCGTTACCGGAGCAGAGGTGAGGGCTCTATGTACCAGTCATCCCGAAGTCCCGATATGCCTGTCGGGTTGACGATCCTGCAACTGGATCCCCAAGCGGGCATGTGTCATCGAGAAAGGACACGCACAACGACTATCTACAATAGCGGCAAGGAGCGTCAGGGTCAAAATAGGCTGGCAACCAGCGCGAACAACTGAGGCCCATTCTAAGCTCCTAGGAGATGCCATGACAGTAACTGCCGCCCAGCCCTTGCTTGTGGCCGCCCTCGGGCTCCTAGGGCTGCTCACGAGCCCTCTGGCGGAGGTTCTGATCACTCGGTCCCTGCCGCGGCTCGGCGGGCTCCCCTCCCTCATTACCCGGATCACGACGGCGGTGGCTACCGCGGCGCTGTTTGCCCTCCTGACGCTCCGGTTTGGTTTCTCACCGACCCTCCCTGCCTACCTGCTCTTAGCGACACTGGCGGTGCAATTGTCGCGCTTGGACGTTGCATACCATTTACTCCCGAACCCCCTGGTGCTGTTGCTGCTTTCTGCCGGCTTTGTCCTGTTAACCACATCCGCTGTGCTGGTTCCGGACTGGTCTGCCCTGCTTCGCGCAGCTGCTGGAGGCGTCATCTTGTTCCTCGGATACTTAATCCTTGGATTAATTTCCCCTGGCGGCCTCGGAATGGGCGATGTGAAGCTCGCAGCGCCACTCGGAATGTACTTGGGCTACTTGGGCTGGAGCCACGTGTTCTACGGGGGTCTGCTCGGATTCGTGGTGGGTGGGGTGATGACGGTGCTGCTCTTGCTCCTGAAGCGCGGAATCAAGCCCTCCGAGGTAGCTCATGGACCGGCCATGTTCGCCGCTGCAATTGGAGCGGTGTTACTTGCGGGGTAAAGCTTGAGCCGGTTGCAAGCTACCCATCGTGCCCCCGAGCAACTGCTGCCCCTCAGCTCGGGTATTAGCTAGCCAGAAAACCAAGTAGTCACGCCACGCGAGCGAGTAGTCCTCACTACCGGTCAGTGAAAAGACGAGTACCACTACCCATTGTTTGTTAACCCTTCCACGGGCAATTCTTGTCCTACCGAATCCGAACCGCCCATCAGGGTATCTGGGCGACCGGTTTTCATAAAAAAATTCACCTATCTGGGGAGAGTCTTTACAATGTCCATTTTCATGCTTTCTGTTGTCTCATTCATTGCCGGCGTCAAGGAGCGGATCAATTCCGAAAAGGGGGCGACGATGGTGGAGTACGGCATCATGGTGGCTCTTATCGCCGTCGTAGTCCTGGCGGCCGTCGGCCCGCTGGGAACGGCAATCGCTGCAATGTTCAATGGCATCACTGCCGGTATATAGTCCGCCACTTCATCGTTTGTCCTGACTTGTTTCATTCGGCTAGAGCGCGCGCAGAACACAATCTTGGGTGTATCTTGGCCGCGTGCCGCGTCGTGATGACGGGCGAACATTCGCGAGGCCCGCAGGTCTGTCTTGCTCCTCCGGAAGGATTGCTCGACGTGCCGAACAAGGGCGCTCTGGTTTTGGGAAAAATTGTGGTCGTCGAGACCGTTGTTTACCCGAGCTAAGAGCGCCCTTTCGGTGCTTAACCCTACTCCTGTGTTTCCGCCTACTCCGATTGCCACGAGGCCAAGTCACTGGCCCCCATGCAGGCTGACCGCGGCGATGTTCTTCTTTGAGTATCGTCCCGATTCCGGGGCCTCTCGCGGGACCAGATCGTCTTTTCGATGGCGTCCAATGCGAGATCAATATGTATGCCGGTCACCTTGCAGTTCCTCTTCGCCGATGCAAATCACTGTAGTTTGGCAGCCTAGGGATCGGAGGCCCTGGATCCACTTATAGATAAGAGCGGTTAGTGGTTCGTTCGCACTAGGAAGTTCGGCGCCTGCTCGCTCCACCTGCCCTCACTCTTGGCGGACTCCAAGGCCTTCTTCGCACTGTCAGGAACGACCAACCAACCGGCTTCGGTCCGCTCCGGTGATTCCACCTTCAATCCGTAGGCTTCGAAGCTTCTCAGGAGCGTGCACCCCCATGGCTCGGCCCTGCCCAGTGGAGTTGACAGGGACAATACAGATCTTTGCCGCTTGCAGGCGCACCGTAATACGTGTAGTCATTGCTCTTTCCCAAGAGCCCAGTCTGCGAGGGATCGATGTTCAGGTCTTTGGGCAGGATGGCCAGCGCCGGGCCGGGAAGCTTGTCCGTTTCCTGTTGTGGTCTGGACAGCGACTCGATGATCCTCGACGCGTCCAGGGAATTGTCCACAGGGGCCAGAACCAGGGCGGCCTCACCTCCAGCAGCGCCCACAAGGACCAACCCAAGAAACACTGCTTTGATCTTGGTGGGTAGCCTGCGCAGCATCACGACTGCTCGCTGCGTCCGGCTCGACTCCGGCGGCATCCCTGGCGTGGCATGAACGAAACCCGCCAAGTGCATTGTCGCTCACTCCTTGGCCGATGTCCGTGCGGGCGTCGACGTCATCTCCACGAGCTGGCGTCGAAGCACCTCGCTCCTGTCACTCTGGAACTCGTATGCCCCTGTGATTCCCTCCGTCAGTGAACAGCCTCATCATCAATGGCATGCTCGTTGGACACTTCCCGGTACAAATTCCGAGCCTTGCTTTGGCCCGGTCCAGCCTCGATTACTCTGTGCTCGGCGACCTTGAGGGCGGTGGCCGTTTCTCTGATACTCAGTCCTTCGACTACGCACAACGTCAAAACATCGCGCTCCATGGGTCCAAGCCTCTCGAAAGCCTGCCGAAGGACCCATTCATACTCCATAGTTGCAGGCTTTCGGTGTTGTACCAATGGACCCACTCGAAGACGATCTCCAGCACGTCGGTTTCGGTCTTCAACGCCCCGGCGCGGAGCGGTGAATCCTTCGCGACAGCTTCGTTCTTGAAGAGCCCCATCACGGTCTGCGCGGCAGCGTTGTCATAGGCATCACCGACGCTGCCAATGGATGGCTGCAGGCCCTCCAGGGCCAGGGTCTCGGTGTACCGGATGGAGGTGTACTGGCTGCCCGCATCCGAGTGATGGATCAGTCCTGCCGGTTCCGGCCGGCCGGTGTGCTCGCGGCGCCACAGTGCCATCCACAGGCAGTGTTCGACGAACGCGGTGTCCTTGATCGTTGGCGTCTCCCACCCGACGATTGCCCGGGAGTACAGGTCGATGATCAATGCGACGTAGACGAATCCGGAGTAGACCGGCACGTAGGTGAAATCGGTCACCCAGATCTGGTTCGGGGCCGGGACGGTGAAGTCGCGATTCAGCAGGTCGCCAGCACGCCGGCCGTCCTTGCCGAGGATTGTGATGCGAGTCTTGCGGCCTCTAATGAGGCCGTTCATGCCTTCTTCGCGTATGAACCGGCCCACGGAGAAGATAGCGGCATCAAACCCGGGACGGTTCACACTGATGCAACTGTCCGATTCGGGCAAAGCCCGCCAAACCATCCCGCAGACGTGGACCACTTGACCGGCTGTACACAATCTCCGGATCACTATTGGGGTAGTGGCCGGCGCGATCATGCACATCCTCAACCCGACGCCACCAGCCTCGACACTGGAGGCCCCGTCAGAACCAATGCCAGACGTCTCTTATGAGGCAGGCGAGGAAGGCTGCGAAAGCAGAGGACGGCAACAGATACAGCACCCAGGCACCGTGCATCTGACGTTCGGCCATGGCTTCTCCGTCCGGTTCAAATCAGACTACGAGTCAAGGCTTCACAATAGGTTGCCGCGAAAATGGACCGCAAAACTTCCGCCGGAACCGTTCCTGGCCCCTCGCCCACGGGTGTACGGCAAGAAGCGATTTTCCTTTGGCATCCCCCGAACCTGGCTGGACGACGGGACAAAGCTGACCGGCGGTTCCCCAGGTCCTACGACTACTTGACAGACATAGAAGCATCATTTTCGCCGGCCATCGCTCGCGGCATGAGCAAATTAGCCAGACCATTTGCCGCTGCGATTCATGGGCCTGAACTGATGCGCGCGGCAGCGGCCGCGTCATTCTGTGTTTTGGTACATATTTCTTGGACTAGTTTCTCCGGGCGGCCTCGGACGGGCGACGTGAGGCCCCCCAGCACCACTCGGGATGCACCTGGGCTACTTGGGATGGACATAGCTGTTCTGCGGGGGACCGAGGGGCTTCATGGTGGTCGGGGTTACGAAAGTGCTGATGTTGCTGCTGAAGCGCAGAATCAAGCCTTTCCAAGGTCGTTTACAGGCCGACTCATGTTCGCCACGGCAATTGGAGTGGTACTCCTCGTTTCGTGACATGCGGGCAATCTTCGCGGACCCCTTCAGGCCCACAGGCCACCACTGCCTCGTGGCTTGAGTAGTACTTAGCCAGAAAAACCAAGTACCCTCGCCGCCGCTTCGAGTAGTTGTCCCGACTCTTCGCTAAAAAGACGAGTACCACTACGCATTGTTTGTTAACCCTTCCGCGGGCAATTCTTGTCCTAACGAAAACCGAACCGCCAAACGGGATATGTGGACGGTTGGAATTCGTAGAAAAATTCACTTATCTGGGAAGGTTCATCCAATGTCAACTCTCATGCTCTCCGTTGTTTCATTCATCGCCGGCGTCAAGGAGCGGATCAATTCCGAAAAGGGGGCGACGATGGTGGAATACGGCATCATGGTCGCTCTTATCGCCGTCGTAGTCCTGGCGGCCGTCGGTCCGCTGGGAACGGCGATCGCTGCACTGTTCACTAACGTCACTGGCAAACTCTAGTCTGCATTTCGTCGTTTGGCTCCGGTTGTGGCGAGAGCCGCAGCCGGAGCCAAACAGGTTAATACGAAGACCCCACTGTCACCACTGGGCGATTCCCGTTATTTGGAACTAACTCTGGGAGATGTTCTTGAAGGCGAAACAGAAAGAACGTGGTGCAGTAGCCGTCGAACTGGCGATTGTCCTCCCGCTGCTGCTGCTGATTCTCATGGGAATCATTGAGTTTGGGCGGGTGCTGAACGTTCAAGTTTCCTTGACAGAGGCCGCCCGGGAAGGCGCAAGATATGCAGCCATCCACTACGCGGACTCCAACCCCGACGTCACCGGCGCGGCGCAGAATGCTGCGCCATCACTAAATGGACTGGGAATGACGGTCACTAATAACGCCTCAAGTTGCGCGCCGGGTTCGAACGTCACAGTTACCACCAAGATCACCCTTACGTCTTTGACGGGATTCCTGGACGCCGGATTTTTCGGGGCACCGAGAATCTTTCCATTGGCCATGACTGGAGTGGGGGTAATGAGATGCGGCGGCTGAAAAGTATCCGCTCAACTGCTCGTCGGAACGTTGATGCTTCCGGTGGCAGGGAGCAGGGAGCAACGACTCTGATCGTAGCGATGCTCCTCGTGGTCCTGCTCGGGTTCGCAGCTCTCGCCGTCGACGTCGGCGCCCTATATGCGGAAAAGGCCCAACTGCAGAACGGGGCCGACGCTTCGGCCCTCGCGATAGCCCGCGATTGCGCCGCCGGCAGTTGCGGGAGTACCAGTACGACAGCATCACTGCTTGCCAACGGTAACGCCAACGACGGCTCAAGCGGAGTCTCATCAATCACTTTCCCGCAGGCGACCACGGTGCGTGTCGAAACAAATTCCCGCGACGCCGGCACTGGGTCGAACAGCTTCTCCTTGTTCTTCGCGAGAGTGCTCGGGATCAATTCCGCCGACGTTCGAGCCGTTGCCCAAGCGTCCTGGGGGGCGCCTTCTTCGGGGACGACCCTCCCTTGGACGATGAGTGAGTGCGTCTTCAAGAAGTACCTCACCCCTAGCCAACTGTCACAACTGCAGTCCACCGGGAGTTTCACTGGCGATCCGGTGCCGACCCATATCCTGCTGCGTTACGACACGAACGCCCCGACGTATCCGGGATGTGCCGCACAGAATGGCTACGAGCCGGGCGGATTTGGCTGGCTAGTTACCAATACGGGCTGCTCTACCAACATCAGCATTTCAGCACAAGTCAACGGGCAGCCCGGAAATCACTTCCCGAACGACCCTGCCTGCAACGCGGTTCTTTCCGCCCTCATGGACAAGCCCGCGCTGGTTCCTCTCTTCAGCTCAGCCACAGGCAACGGGAGCAATGCGACCTACACCCTCGTCGGGTTTGGCGCATTCCAAGTAACGGGCTACAAGTTCAGCGGGTCGGGAGGCGTTAATGATCCTGCCGCACCCAGCTGCACCGGCAACTGCCGCGGACTTCAGGGCTATTTCGTACGTTTTGTTTCCCTCCAAGAGGGAATGTCGCTCGGCGGAGGAGTTCCCAACTTTGGGGCATCCGTGATCGCGCTTACGGGGTAGTTCCTGGACCTCGCTTCGCCAATACAACTGATCTGGGATTTTGAAAAGGAGCTAGTCAAATGAAATCACGCCTACTGGGAGGCATCGCAGCGCTGCTGCTGGCAGTTGTCGGAGCTGTACTACTTGTTGTGTACGTACAGGGTGCCGATGCCAGGGCAGTGAAGGGACTGGACCCCGTAAATGTACTCGTTGTCAATGATGCGATTCCCGCTGGAACAAAAGCCGAGGATCTCGGCAGTAGGGTCCAACTGAAATCCATGCCGCAGTCAGCGGTCGCCGAAGGCGCCCTCCACGAACTGGCTGCCCAGAACGGAAAGGTTACCGCTGTCAACCTGGCGCCTGGGGAGCAGCTAATTGCATCCCGGTTGGTGGCACCCGGAGAACTGGTTCCGGGAACGGTACCCGCTCCAGACGGTATGACGGAAGTCACTTTCCTGCTCACACCCGAACGGATTCTCGGCGGTCGGCTTGCCGCAGGCGACAAAGTCACCGTCTACACCTCGTTTAAGACCGACGAGGCGGCGCCCGCGGGCACGAGCATTCCAGCGGGATCGAAACAATCAACAGGACTTCTCTTCCACGATGTCCTCGTGATTGCCGTGCAACAGGCCCCACCGGCAACACAGAAGGCCGGCTCCACTTCCGCAGACCCGGCGGTGGCCATGCCCAATGGTTCTGCCTTCGTAACTGTGGCTAGGAGCGACGCGGACGCTTCAAAGATGGTCTACAGTGCGGAATTTGGCACTCTGTGGCTCGCCAAACAAACTGACACAACCAAGAAGAGCAATCCCCCAGTCACCACCTTCGGAGGGCTGTACTGATGAGTCGCTTTGTAGCCATCACTGCAGTTCGCGATTTTGAGGGTCGCGTGCGCCAAGCCATCGCCGGTGCGCTCCACGGAGAACTGCAGACGTTGTCCCCGGAAGTCTTGTCCGGCGGACCAGACGACGTTTTCAGGCAGCTCAATGGTGCACCGCCGGAGGTCCTGATTCTCGGCCCGGGCGTGACGCCTGAAAGCGCCCTGAAACTCGCGACCGTCTTTGATCTCCAGTATCCGGAAATCAGCCTGTTGCTTATTGCAGAACCAAGCCCGGACCTCATCCTGAGAGCTATGCACTCCGGCATCCGCGACGTGGTCACCCCGGAAATAGACGTCAACGAACTCCGCGTGTTGCTCGAGCGAGCCTGCCTGGCCTCAGCCAGCCGTCGTCGTGGGATGGCCCCTGCCGCAGATCCAGGCCAATCGCGGGGACGCGTGGTCGCGGTTATGTCTCCCAAAGGTGGTGTGGGGAAGACCACTGTTGCAACAAACCTGGCAATCGGGTTGGGGAAGCTGGCACCCATGAGCGTCGTCATCGTTGACCTTGACCTGCAGTTCGGGGACGTTGCTTCTGGATTGCTGCTTGAACCTGAGCACTCGATCACGGAAGCAGTCCGCGGGGCGGCCTCCCAGGATTCCATGGTCCTCAAAGCCTTTCTCACCGTGCACCCCGCGGGTATTTACGCGCTTTGTGCTCCAAGGACGCCGGCAGAGTCGGACTACATCACTGCGGATCACGTTTCGCAGCTCATCAATCAGTTGGCCGGCGAATTCAAGTATGTTGTCGTGGACACGGCCCCGGGACTCGGCGAACATTGCCTGGCAACGTTGGAACTGGCTACGGACGGCGTGTGGGTATGCGGGATGGACGTCCCGAGCATACGCGGCCTTCGCAAGTGCTTCAGCGTGCTGAAGGAGCTGCAGCTTCTCCCCGCGGGTAGACATACCGTGTTGAACTTCGCCGATCGGAGAAGCGGAATCTCGGTGCAGGATGTCGAGGCGACCATCGGGGTGCCGATCGACACGGTCATTCCCCGTTCACGGACACTGCCTTTCACGACTAATCGAGGAATCCCTGTTCTGCAGGGCGCCACACGGGATGCCGCCTCCAAGGGCTTGAAGAAGCTTGTAGACCGCTTCGATCCAAAGTGGGTATCAACCACCCACAACCAACAACACCGACGGGTGGTTGTCTCATGAAACTTTCAGCCCGACTCTCCAGCTCACAGCCTTCTCGCGAATTGGCCGGCACCAACCCGGATTTGTCCGAGGGCATCAACCCGCCATCGGCGGGGGCTCCTGCGCTCCTTGCGGCCCCATCATTGACGCAAGTTGCTCGGACTGCATCGCCGCTGTCAATGCCCGGGGGCCACGAGTCGCCAGCGGTTGATGCTCTGGCGGGACTAAAACAGCGTGCAGCCCAGGCCCTGTTTGAGCGGATGGGAACGCGCTTCGGCGATACATCGTCGTCCGAGGACGAGCTTCGCGCCTTGGCCGTTGATGAGCTCTCGATTGTTATCGACCAGGAGCAGGTTCCCCTCTCGCCGGAGGAGCGTAGACGCCTCATTCGGGAGATCGCGGATGAGGTGATGGGTTATGGCCCCCTTCAGCGCCTACTGGAGGATCCCTCCGTCACTGAGATCATGGTTAATCGATTTGACCAGATTTACATCGAACGCCATGGCCACCTCTCCTTGACGGGTGCCCAGTTCAGTTCAGATGATCATCTTCGGAAAGTCATTGAGCGGATCGTGTCTCGCGTAGGGCGTCGCATCGACGAATCCTCGCCCCTCGTGGATGCAAGGCTGGAGGACGGCTCTCGTGTCAATGCGATAATTCCTCCGCTCGCAGTGAACGGGCCGTCCCTCACGATCAGGAAATTCAGCCACGTCCCCCTCACTGTGCAGAACCTGGTTGAATGGGGTTCGCTCACGCCTGAAATCGCAGAACTGCTAAGCGCATGCGTTCGCGCGCGTTTGAACGTCATCGTCTCAGGCGGAACGGGCACCGGTAAGACCACTCTGCTCAACGTTTTGTCGTCATTCATCCCTGAGGATGACCGTATCGTGACCATCGAAGACGCCGTGGAACTCCAGCTACAGCAACAGCACGTGGTCCGCTTGGAAAGCCGTCCTCCGAACATCGAGGGCAAGGGCGCGATCGGCATACGCGACCTCGTTCGCAATTCCCTCCGCATGAGGCCGGATCGAATCATTGTGGGCGAAGTGCGTGGCGGTGAATCCCTGGACATGTTGCAGGCCATGAACACCGGTCACGACGGATCGCTCTCAACCGTGCACGCGAATTCACCGCGCGATGCCATCGCACGTCTGGAAACGCTCGTGCTCATGGCAGGAATGGACCTGCCCCTCCGTGCCATCCGTGAGCAAGTGTCCTCCGCGGTGGACCTCCTGGTCCAAGTCACCCGGTTGCGCGACGGAACGCGCCGAGTCACCCACGTCACCGAGGTGCAGGGAATGGAAGGAGACATCGTGACCTTGCAGGATGCCTTCTTGTTCGACTATTCCGCGGGGATCGACCAGCACGGTCGTTTCCTTGGCAAACCCATTCCGACCGGAATCCGTCCCCGGTTTCTTGACCGCTTTGCCGAACTAGGCATCACTGTGTCTCCGGCAGTCTTCGGTGTCGAAGCCCTGCCGCTCGGGAGGCGGTAGAAATGACCGTTCTAACTGTTCCGGTGCTGGGCTTTGCGCTGTGTTTCGCTGCACTGATCCTGCTGTTCTTTGTGGCATTCAAGCCACGCCACGGTTCGGTTCCGCTCAATCGCCGACGCTGGGGCCACCAGGTCGAACAATCTGCCATAAGCAAAGTTTCCCAATCCACGGCCGACGCCGTCGCCGGAGTTCTCGGCGAATCAGGAGGACCATACAACCGCGGGCTGCTCTACAACGCGGGTGTGAAAATGGCTCCCGCAGATTTCACGGTACTGGTCGCGGCTGGTGCTCTTGTGCTGGGCGTCTTCGGGACTCTCACGGTCAATTGGTTCATCGGCATCGCGGCGGCCGTCGCGACTCCTTTCTTCGCAAGAATGGCGTTGGGACTGCTCACCGAAAAACGCCGAGGCAAGTTCGACGGTCAACTCACCGATTCCATCCAAATGCTGATCGGGGGCCTGCGCGCCGGGCACAGCGTGATGCGCTCCATAGAAGCCGCTGCCCTAGAGGCTGACGTCCCGAGCTCCGAAGAATTCGCCCGGATCGTGAACGAAACGCGCATCGGTAAGGACGCGCGCCAAGCCATCGACGAATGCTCTGACCGTATGCAGAGTGAGGATTTCCGTTGGATCGGCCAAGCGATCCAGATCAACCGTGAAGTCGGCGGCGATTTGGCCGAGGTCCTTGAGCAGGTCGCGGCAACCATTCGCGAGCGAAGCGAGATCAAGGGTCATATTCGTTCCCTAAGCGCCGAGGGGAAGATGTCTGCCTACATTCTGATGGCCCTTCCAGTTGGCGTCGGACTGTTCATGAGCGTAATCAACCCCAGTTACCTCCAAGTGTTGTTCCAGACGCCCATCGGACTGATCATGCTTGCGGTAAGTTTCCTGCTGTTCGCCGTCGGCGGTTTCTGGATGAGCCGCGTCATCAAGATTAAGTTCTAAGGAGAACTGCCATGACTCCCATAGCCTGGCTCATCATTGCGGCGATTGTGCTGCCGTTGGCCTACTTCGCGTGGGTCCTCATCACGTTAGACAGACAAGGCGCATTGGCTGTCCAAACCAATCTGGGATCCGGCTTGGGCCGAGCCGGCAACGCCGAAGTGCGGCGCACATCTTTGTTGCTGGGCGTTTCCAAGCGGATGACTCCCAGAAGCTATGAATCCAAATTGGACCACTGGCTTGCAATGGCGGGGCGTCCCCAGTCCATGCCGCTTGAGAAACTGATCATTTCAAAACCCATCGCCGCGTTGGCCGGAGCTTTGATCGGTCTCCTTTTATTTAGTAATTCTCCGACGTCCATGAACCTTGCCATAGCAATTTTCTCTACGGTTTTTCTCTACTTCGCTCCGGATCTTTTGATCTACAACAAAGGGATCAAGCGGCAGGCAGCAATTGAGTTGGAACTCCCCAATACTCTGGACCAGATGCTGATCGCCGTTGAGGCGGGACTTGGGTTCGAATCGGCCATGGCAAGGGCCGGAACCAACGGTAGCGGACCCCTGGCCCAGGAACTCACCCGGACCCTTCAGGACATCCAGGTAGGACGTCCGCGCCAAGAGTCCTACGAGGCGCTTGCGGCGAGAACCACTGTTCCAGACGTCCGAAGTTTTGTCAGGGCAGTTATTCAGGCAGACAAGTACGGAATTGGAATCGCCAAGATACTCCGCACACAGGCAAAGCAAGCGAGGGTCAAGCGTCGGCAACGGGCTGAAGAAAAGGCGATGAAACTCCCCGTGAAGGTTCTATTCCCACTCATTTTCTGTATCTTCCCGGTGCTGTTCATTGTCTTGCTTGGCCCCGCGGCCATCAACATCATCGCGGCGTTCACCTAGGACGGGGCTGCCGAACTTAAGAGACAGCACCTACCAGCGCGTCTGGGGCGCTACCGACCGGCCATCCGCGATACCCAGAACCCGCGGGTGGTCTTCGCAGGCCCCCTCCACGGTACCCAGAGCCGGGAGGGGGCCGTCCAACGCCGAAGCCCCGTCTGGGAAGGCGAGGACGCCCGCCCCGACCTACTCCCGTCGTGCCCGGGTCAGCTCAGCCCGCGCAAACAGTTCGTCATCGGAGGGATAGGCCACTTCCTCGAGTACCAGGGGGTGCGGCGCGGCCAGCACCGACTTGGCATCCCTCACACCCGCGAGCAGGCGCTCGTGCAGCCATTCCGGACTTTCCAGGCCTTCCCCCACACGCAATGCGGATCCCACCAAGGCCCGCACCATGTTGTGGCAGAACGCATCAGCCTGGACGTTGGCGACCAGTACGCCATCGCTGCCGCGGACGAACTCAAGCCGCTGCAGTTCGCGGATCGTGGTGGCTCCCTCACGGGGCTTGCAGTACGCTCGGAAGTCCTGGAGCCCCAGCAACGCCGCGGCACCCTGGTTCATCGCCCCCTCGTCCAATGCGGCCTTGTGCCAAAGGGTCAGCCTGCGCAGGACGGGGTCCCAGCGTTCCGGGCCGTCGGCAATCCGGTAACTGTAGCGGCGCCACAACGCGGAGAAGCGAGCGTCAAAACCTTCAGGCGCCAGCCCGACGTCGTGCACTTCAATGGCGCCGGTTTCGTCCTGCAGGACCCGGCTCAAGGCTCCGCGAAGCCTCCGCAGGAGCGCGGCCGCGGGGTCGATCTCGTGGCCCCTCGGCAGTCCGCCCCACTCGGGCCCGGACAGGTCAATGTGCGCCACTTGTCCTCGGGCGTGGACACCGGCGTCGGTCCGCCCCGCCACTGTGACCCGCACCGGGCGCCGCACGATCAGCGCCAAAGCCTCTTCCAACGATCCCTGCACGGTCCGAAGACCGGGTTGAAGCGCCCACCCATTGAAAGGGCCGCCGTCGTAGGAAAGATCCATCCGGACACGCAAAAACCCGCCGCCCCCCAAAACGGGGGCAGCGGGTTTTCGTTCGTTCATAGACTTAAGTCTACTGTGAAGAATTCAGTGAATTACTTCTTTTCCTCAGCGGCCGGAGCCTCTTCGGTTTCAGCAGCTTCAGCTTCGGGAGCCTCAGCTTCGGTCTCCGGGGCTTCAGCCTCAACGGCCTCTTCCTCGACAACCGGAGCGGTCTCTTCTGCGGCCGGAGCAGTCTTCTCAGCGTCCTTCTTGGCAGCGGCAGTTGCCTCGGCAACTACAGCCTGCTTCGGGGAAACCGGCTCAAGAACCAGCTCGATGACAGCCATGGGAGCGTTGTCGCCCTTGCGGTTGCCGATCTTGGTGATGCGGGTGTAGCCACCATCGCGGTTAGCAACGGCGCCGGCGATGTCGGTGAACAGCTCGTGGACGATGCCCTTGTCGCTGATCAGGCCGAGCACGCGACGGCGGGAGGACAGGTCGCCACGCTTGGCGAAGGTCACGAGGCGCTCTGCATACGGCTTCAGGCGCTTGGCCTTGGTGACCGTCGTGGTGATGCGCTTGTGCTCGAACAGCGATGCTGCCAGGTTCGCGAGCATCAAGCGCTCGTGAGCCGGACCGCCTCCGAGGCGCGGACCCTTAGTGGGGGTAGGCATAGTAATTTCTCCTGTAATGAAGGCCGTCCGGGTCCGAACGCGGACCCGGTGGCCAAGATCTGCTTGTTAGAGCTCGTCGTCGCTGAAAGCGGCGTCGTCCTCTTCGATGGCTGCGGCGCGGGCTGCAAGATCGAAACCGGGAGGCGAGTCCTTGAGGGACAGCCCCAGTTCAACCAGCTTTGCCTTGACCTCATCGATGGACTTCGCACCGAAGTTGCGGATGTCCATCAGGTCAGCCTCGGAGCGGGCAACGAGTTCACCCACGGTGTGGATGCCCTCACGCTTGAGGCAGTTGTAGGAACGGACGGTGAGGTCCAGATCCTCGATCGGCAGTGCCATGTCAGCTGCCAGGGCAGCATCCGTCGGCGACGGGCCAATCTCGATACCTTCAGCTGCGGTGTTCAGCTCACGTGCAAGACCGAACAGTTCCACCAGGGTGGTGCCTGCCGAGGCAACGGCGTCGCGCGGGGCGATAGCCTGCTTGGTCTCGACGTCGACAATCAGCTTGTCGAAGTCAGTGCGCTGCTCGACACGGGTAGCTTCCACGCGGAAGGTAACCTTCAAGACCGGCGAGTAGATCGAGTCGACCGGAATGCGGCCGATCTCGGAGTCGCCGGACTTGTTCTGAGCTGCCGAAACGTAGCCGCGGCCGCGTTCGATGGTCAGTTCGAGTTCGAACTTGCCCTTCGAGTTCAGCGTGGCAATGTGCAGATCCGGGTTGTGGAATTCGACGCCGGCCGGCGGAGCGATGTCCGCAGCGGTGACGACTCCGGGGCCCTGCTTGCGCAGGTATGCAACAACCGGCTCATCGTGCTCGGAGGACACCGAGAGGTTCTTGATGTTCAGGATGATCTCAGTGACATCTTCCTTGACACCCGGAACCGTGGTGAACTCGTGCAGCACGCCATCGATCCGGATGCTGGTTACAGCGGCACCGGGGATGGAGGAGAGCAGGGTACGGCGGAGGGAGTTTCCGAGGGTGTAACCGAAGCCCGGTTCCAGCGGTTCAATGATGAAACGCGAGCGGTTCTCGGAGACTACTTCTTCAGACAGAGTGGGGCGCTGTGCAATAAGCACTTAGGTTTCCTTTCGGCGAGCATCCGCTATATGACGCAACACAGGTGGTGGAAATCGGCTTGGTTCCGGCTTTGCCGGCCGGACGGGGTGGAACAGTCACGCTGTTCCACCCCGGACCGGTCCGGCAAAGCCAAGAATCCAATTAGACGCGGCGGCGCTTCGGCGGGCGGCAACCGTTGTGGGCGCTGGGGGTGACGTCCTGGATGGAGCCGACCTCAAGGCCAGCGGCCTGCAGCGAACGGATTGCGGTCTCGCGTCCGGATCCCGGTCCCTTGACGAACACGTCGACCTTGCGCAGACCGTGCTCCTGGGCGCGCTTTGCAGCAGCCTCGGCAGCCATCTGGGCAGCGAACGGGGTGGACTTGCGGGAGCCCTTGAATCCAACCTCACCGGCGGAAGCCCAGGAGATTACAGCACCGTTCGGGTCCGTGATGGACACGATGGTGTTGTTAAAGGTGCTCTTGATGTGCGCCTGGCCAAGCGCGATATTCTTCTTGTCCTTCTTACGCGGCTTGCGAACCGCGCCACGAGTCTTCGGGGGCATTATTTCTCCTACAGAAAGTTATCGGGGGAAAGTCAGCTGCTATTTCTAGCGGCCGGCCTTCTTCTTGCCGGCGACGGTACGCTTCGGGCCCTTGCGGGTACGAGCGTTGGTCTTCGTACGCTGACCGCGTACGGGCAGGCCCTTGCGGTGACGCAGGCCTTCGTAGCTGCCGATTTCAACCTTGCGGCGGATATCTGCTGCTACTTCGCGGCGAAGGTCACCCTCAACCTTGTAGTTGCCTTCAATGTAGTCACGCAGCTGGACCAGCTCGGCGTCAGTCAGGTCCTTGACGCGAACGTCAGCGCTGATGCCGGTGGCAGCCAGGGTTTCGTGTGCACGGGTCTTGCCCACGCCGTAGATGTAAGTAAGCGCAATTTCCAACCGCTTTTCGCGGGGAATGTCTACGCCAGCGAGACGAGCCATAGTGGCAGTACTCCTTGTATAAACCGGAGGTCGTAGGCAGTACACCCGCACTTTCAGTGCGGCCCCAGCCTCCGACCGGGGGTTAGCTGTCCGGGCCCATACGTCCCAATTCAGCTTGTGCTGCCTTTATTTACTTGCGTGGGTTAGCAACCCAGGTTGCCCTCGCGGGCGCTAGTTCCCTTGCGGGGAATTAGCCCTGGCGCTGCTTGTGGCGCGGGTTCTCGCAGATCACCATGACCCGGCCATTACGGCGGATCACTTTGCACTTGTCGCAGATCTGCTTAACGCTCGGCTTGACCTTCATGGCGTTCCTTTGCGTGTTGCAGTTGGTCAGCTGAGGCGGCAATTACCCTGGTTTCCCAAGGCTGCCGCCCAGCAATTACTTGTAGCGGTAGACGATGCGACCACGTGTGAGGTCGTAAGGGCTTAGCTCCACCACTACGCGGTCCTCAGGGAGAATCCTGATGTAGTGCTGTCGCATCTTCCCCGAGATGTGTGCAAGAACGATGTGCTTGTTGGTGAGCTCAACGCGAAACATCGCATTGGGCAGCGCCTCAGTCACAACGCCCTCGATCTCAATGACCCCGTCCTTCTTGGCCATATCCTCCGCTAACTGTTGTTTGCCGCAGCCCTCCGGTTAGGCACCGGAAAATCTGCGGACGTTTTTTGTTTGTTTGGCTGTCCGGCTCCTGCCACTCCACGAAGCAGGACTCGCGACCTGTTAAATGGGCGTGGCTGTGCAGACAACCAACAGACAACTCTACGCCAAGTCGGCGGGAAAGTTAAATCCGCCCATGCTAGCGCAGACACTGGCACGGTGTCACCCTTTCCCTGGCTGACGAACCCCGTGGATCCCGCTAGACCGCGCCATAGGCAGCGAAGGTGCCTGCCGCCGTCGTGATGGATTCGGCGGCCTCGACACCGTCGAGGACTGCCAGGCGGACGGCGTCTGCCGCCGCGCTTTGCAGGGTGATGAGCGAAACCTGCCTTGCTTGTTCCGAACTGCGGTCAAGCCCGACGGCGCCGGTCGCCAGCGCGAACACGGTGTCGCCGTCGGCGAGGGTATGGGAAGGATTCAGAGCCCGCGCAAGGCCGGCGTGTGCCGCACTGGCGGTGCGTTTGCATTCGGCGGGGTCGAGGACCGCGTTGGTGGCGACGACGACGAGCGTGGTGTTCAGCGCCGGAGGCGCCGCCGGTTCGGAACTGCCGGATTCCGCCCGCCGGGACGATGTGCCGAAAGGCATCCCGAGCGCGTTGACCACTGCGAGCGCGCCCACCACCACGCCGCCGTCCAGGGTGATGGACGAGGTGCCCACTCCGCCTTTGAACGCGCCGCGCCCAATCACGGCACCGGTACCGGCTCCGATGTTTCCACGCCCGACGTCGGCGTGCTCGCTTGAGGCCGCAGCCGCAGCGGCCGCTTCGTATCCCATTGCTTCGTCGGGGCGGGCGGCGAAGTCACCGCCGCGACCCACGTCGAAGATCGCGGCGGCTGGAACGATCGGCACCACTCCCCCGGGCACGGCGAAACCGCGCCCTTGCTCCTCGCACCATCGCTGGGCACCGTGGGCCGTGATCAAACCGAAGGCACTGCCGCCGGTGAGCACTACGGCGTCGACCGTGGGCACGAGCGTGGTGGGGTCGAGCGCGTCCGTCTCGTGCGTGCCCGGTCCGCCGCCTCGGACGTCCACCGATCCCACTGTCCCCGGCGGCGGGAGGACAACGGTCACCCCGCTCAGCCAGCCCTCGCCGACCCGCTGGACATGTCCCACCCGGATTCCTGGCACATCGGTGATCTTGGAAGTCATGTGCCTATTCTGCTCCTCGCTACCCAACTAGCTCGCAGTTGTTGTCGTTATCAGCCGTCTAAACGACAACAACTTCGAGTTACTTGGTCGTGCCCAGGATTTCGTGAGCACCCCGGCATTCCGAACAAAACGGTAGTCGTGCCTCGAATGTAAACACGGGCCCATCCGCCACGAAACATCGAGTAAACACGCGCAGAAGGCTTGTCCAACAATCCCGCGAGCAGCCCTCTTTTTGACTTGACAGGTATTCCCGTGTGGTGAGCTAAAACTAGCCGCCCTCTTTGACCCATTAGTTCGGGTCCGGCGCGCCCCGATATCTGCGAACCGTTAGAGACCTCCATGACAAGACAACTGACAGGCAGCCCCGCGGCCACCGCGCAGGCCGTCCCGGCCCCTCGGCGCCGGGGACGCTGGTCCGGCCGAACCCGACGAGACTTCTTTGTGTTCCTGGCACTGGCCTTGCCGAACTTGGCGCTGATCGCGGTGTTCACCTACCTGCCGTTGATCAACAACATGTATTACTCCACCCTTGACTGGACCTTGGGCTCCACCTCAGCCACCGTCGTGGGCATCGAGAACTACCTCACCTTCTTCACCAGCTCCGATGCCCCGCAAGTACTTGGCACCACCCTCATTTTCACAGTGGTCACTGTCGGCGGTTCCATGGTGCTGGGCCTCCTGGTGGCCCTGGCCTTGAACGCGAAAGTCCGCGGCACCACCTTTGCGCGATCGGCCGTCTTCGCCCCCTACGTCCTCAGCGGCGTAGGCGTTGGCCTCGTGTGGCTGTTCATCTTCGACCCCGGATACGGAGTGCTGTCATGGCTGCTCCGGGGCATCGGCCAGCAAAGCCCCCAATGGATCAACGATCCGCAGCTCTCCCTCGTGATGGTCATCATCGTCTACGTCTGGAAGAACCTGGGCTACTGCGCCGTCGTCTACCTCGCCGGGCTCCAGTCGCTCCCGAAGGACGTCATGGAGGCAGCTTCGCTGGACGGCGCCAACGGCTTCCGCCGCTTCATGAGCATCTCCGTTCCCCTGCTCTCGCCCACCACGTTCTTCCTTCTGATCACCACGATGATCAGCTCACTGCAGGCCTTTGACCTGATCCGCATCATGACCCCGCTGGGCAACGGCACCAGCACGCTGATCTACGAGGCCTACCTGCAGGCCTTCGGCGCCTACAACCGCGCAGGCTACTCCGCCGCGATCTCAGTGGTGCTCTTCGCCATCCTGCTCATCATCACCGTGCTCCAGTTGCGGTTCGTCGAACGGAAGGTGCACTACTCATGAGCACGCTCTCTCCCGTCAGCCCCACCCCCCCAAGCGGCGCCGTGAACCTGAAAGCTCCCGACGGCGGTCCGGAGCTCCCAGCGCGGCGCGACAAGCCGTTCTCCCGCGCAAACCTCGTCCAGACACTCGCCGGAGGCTATATCCCGCTGATCGTGGCCACGCTCGTGGTGGTCCTCCCCCTGCTGTGGATGTTGCTCAGTTCCTTCAAACAGCCCGGCGAGATCGTCACCACGGATCTCAAGATCCTGCCGCAGGGCCTGAACCTGGAGAACTACCACACGGCCATGACCACGGTGCCGTTCGCGCGGTTCTTCCTGAACAGCCTGATCGTCACCGTGGTCGGTTCCACGGTCAAGGTGATCCTGGCCATCCTGACGGCATACGCCCTGGTTTTTGTCCGTTTCCCGTTCAAGAACATCATCTTCGTGGTGATCCTCGTGGCCCTGATGGTGCCGCCGCAGGTGTCGATCCTCCCCAACTACATCCTGATCGCTGGAATCGGCGGGAAGAACACCCTCTGGGGAATCATTCTTCCGGGACTCGGCACGGCCTTTGGAACCTTCCTCCTCCGTCAGCATTTCAAGACGCTCCCGGGGTCCATCCTCGAAGCCGCGGAAATCGACGGTGCGGGCCATTGGCGCAGGTTGTGGCAAGTAGTTGTCCCCGTGTCCCTCCCCTCCATCGCCACCGTTGCCCTCGTCACCGTGGTCAGCGAGTGGAACGACTACATCTGGCCGCTGATCATCACGGACCGGCCTGAAACCATGACCCTCCCGGTCGGCCTGACCCTGCTCCAGAACTCTGAAGGAAACGGCGCCGGCTGGGGAATCCTGATGGCCGGGGCCGTCCTGGTGATCATCCCCATCCTCCTGGTCTTCGCAGCGCTGCAACGGTACATCGTTGCCGGGCTCACCCAGGGCAGCGTCACCGGCTAGCAACCCCGCACCTTCCACACACCCCTTCACCACTTTTGCATCCTTGAGAGGACCAACCATGGCAATGAATCTTGATCGTAGAAACTTCCTCGGGCTCGCCGGACTTGGAGTCGGCGCCGCCGCCCTGGCAGCGTGCGGCGGTCCGTCGACCAGCGGCAGCGCTGCGAGCAGCAGCCCTTCAGACATCGACTTCACGGGCGTCAAGCCGGCCGGCTCGTTCGACTTTTGGACCAGCCACCCCGGACAGTCCCAGGCCGTCGAGCAATCCATCATCGACAAGTTCCAGGCGAAGTTCCCGGACATCAAGGTGAACCTCGTGACCGCCGGCGCCAACTACGAGGAAATCGCCCAGAAGTTCCAGACCTCCCAGGCCGCGAAGTCGGCCCTCCCCGGCCTCGTAGTGCTCTCCGACGTCTGGTGGTTCCGCTACTACACCAACGGCAACATCATTCCGTTGGACGGACTCATCAAGCAGCTGGACGTCAAAATCGACGACTTCCAGAAGTCCCTCGTAGCGGACTACCAATACGCCAACAAGCAGTGGGCGCTCCCCTACGGCCGCTCCACGCCGCTCTTCTACTACAACAAGGACCACTTCAAGGCCGCGGGCCTTCCGGACCGGGCTCCCAAGACCTGGCAGGAGTTCGCCGAGTGGGCGCCCAAACTCCAGGCCAGCTCGGGCGCGAAGTACGCCTACATCTACCCGGCCCTCGCCGGATACGCCGGCTGGACCCTGCAGAACAACCTGTGGGGCTGGGGCGGCAGCTGGTCCAACGGCTGGACCTTCAACTGCGATTCCGCCGGGTCCGTCACGGCCCTGCAGTGGGCACAGGACTCCATCTACAAGGACAAGTGGGCCGGCGTCTCCTCCAAGAACGCCGCGGACGACTTCTCCGCAGGCATCACGTCCACCACGATCTCCTCCACCGGGGACCTGTTGGGCGTGTTGAAGTCCGCCAAGTTCAACGTCGGCGTCGGCTTCCTGCCGGGCGGGCCCAAGGCCGAGACCAACGTCTGCCCCACCGGCGGCGCCGGACTCGGGATTCCCAGCGGTGTCAGCAAGGAAGTCCAGCTCGCAGCCGCGACCTTCCTGAAGTTCATGACCGAGCCGGAGAACACCGCGGCCTTCTCCGCTGCGACCGGCTACATGCCCACCCGCGTCTCGGCGGACATGACTGCAGTCCTCGCCAAGACTCCCCAGATCAAGACGGCCATGGACCAGCTCGCCGTGACCAAGGTGCAGGACAATGCCCGCGTATTCCTGCCCGGCGCCGATCAGGAGATGGCCAAGGCTGCCGCGAAGATCCTCACGCAGCAGGGCGACGTGAAGGCCACCATGACGGACCTCAAGGCAACCCTCGACGGTATTTACACCAAGGACGTCAAGCCCAAGCTCAAAAGCTAGGGCTCTGCGCGCCGAGTGCGATCCCGCTGCCCAACTAGCTCGAAGTTAATGTCGTTTTGACGGGTCAGAACGACATCTAATGCGAGCTAGTTGGGCAGCCGCGTCTGTTCAGGGAATCGGAACGGGCACGACGCCGAGCGGCACCAGCTGCTCTGCACCGCCGTCGGGCGCGGAAAGGACCCAGATGCCCTTTTCGTGGACGGCAACCGAATGCTCCCACTGGCACGAACGCTTGCCGTCGGTGGTCACCACGGTCCAGTCGTCGTCGAGGGTCGCTGTTTCGATGCCGCCGCGGACGAGCATGGGCTCAATGGCAAGGCACAGTCCCGGCCTGATCTTCGGGCCGCGGTGCGTAGTGCGATAGTTCAACACATCGGGGGCCATGTGCATCTCGGAACCGATGCCGTGGCCTACGTAGTCTTCCAGGATGCCCAGCGGCTTTCCCGGTACGGACGAGACATAGTCATCCACGGCGTTGCCGATGTCGCCCACAAACTTGCCCTTGGCCAAGGCGGCAATTCCACGCCACATGGCTGCCTGGGTGACATCGGAGAGCCGCCGGTCTTCAGGATCAGCCGCACCGACTATCACTGTTCGCGCGGAGTCGGAGTGCCAACCGTCAACGATCGCTCCGCCATCAATCGAAATGATGTCCCCGTCCTGGAGGACCCGGTCACCGGGGATGCCGTGGACCACTTCCTCGTTGACGGACGTACAGATGGTGGCCGGGAAGCCGTGGTACCCGAGGAAATTCGACTTCGCTCCGGCGTCGATGAGGACCGCCGCGAACACGGCGTCGATCTCACGCGTGGTCACGCCCGGCTTCGCAGCTTCAACGGCCGCGTCGAGCGCTCTGCTGAGGACCAATCCGGCCTCGTGCATCTTGCGCATTTGCTCATTGGTCTTGTATTCGATGCGGGGCTGGCCGAACGCCATGGTCTCCTCTTGTCGTGTGCTGCTCGTGGTGGGCTGCGGAACCAGATCACCCTTTGATCCTCTATTTTCCCGCATCGGCGGTCCTGCCCGAAACCGGAGCCGCGAACGCCCCGAAACGGTCCCGGCAACTGTCCAAGGTCCGGGCCCCCCGAAGGGGAACAGAAAAGGGCGTGTCCCGCGCGGGAGCAGTTCACTCCGGGGCGGGACACACCCTTTCAACAGTCGTGCGGCGACTAGACTGCCTTGGCTGCCTCGATGGCCAACAGGACGCGATCCGTGACCTCGTCGATGTCGCCAATGCCATCGACCTGGGTCAGGATGCCGCGTTCGGCATATTTGGCCACGACGGCCTCGGTCTGCTCGTGGTAGAGGTCCAGGCGGTGGCGGATGACACCTTCGTTGTCATCCGAGCGCCCGGTCTCCTTGGCACGGCCCAGCAAACGTTTGACAAGTTCCTCGTCGTCGGCGGTCAGCTGAAGCACGACGTCGAGCTTCTCGTCCGTGTCGGCGAGGATCTGGTCCAGGTATTCCACCTGGGCGGTGGTGCGCGGGTATCCGTCGAGCAGGAAGCCGTTCTCGACGTCGGCCTCGCTCAGGCGGTCACGGACCATCTTGTTGGTGACGCTGTCCGGAACGAAGTCGCCGGCGTCCATGTACTTCTTGGCTTCGATACCCAGCGGGGTTTCGCCCTTGACGTTTGCACGGAAGATGTCGCCGGTGGAGATGGCGACTACGCCCAGGCGCTCGGAAATCCGCTCAGCCTGGGTTCCCTTGCCCGAACCCGGGGGTCCAATGATCAGCATTCTCGTCATCGCAAAAGCCCTTCGTAGTGACGTTGTTGTAGCTGCGCATCAATCTGCTTGACGGTTTCCAGGCCCACGCCCACCATGATCAGAATTGACGTGCCACCGAACGGGAAGTTCTGGTTGGCACTGATCAGGACGAGTGCGACCAGTGGAATCAACGCCACGAAGCCCAGGTAAAAGGCGCCGGGGAGGGTGATCCTGGAAAGCACGTACTGCAGGTAGTCCGCGGTCGGTTTACCCGCCCGGATGCCCGGAATGAACCCGCCGTACTTCTTCATGTTGTCCGAGACCTCTTCGGGGTTGAAGGTGATCGCGACGTAGAAGTAGGTGAAGAACACAATCATGACGAAGTACAGCGCCATGTAGATGGGGTGGTCGCCCTTGGTGAGGTTGTTGTTGATCCACTCAACCCACGGGGCAATGGACTCTCCGGCCTTCGGCTGGTTGAACTGTGCAATCAGCCCGGGCAGGTAGAGCATGGAGGAAGCGAAGATGACGGGCACGACGCCGGCCATGTTCACCTTGATGGGGATGTAGGTGCTGGTGCCGCCCACGGTGCGCCGGCCGATCATACGCTTGGCATACTGGACCGGAATGCGCCGCTGCGACTGCTCCACGAAGACAACGAGTGCGACGGTCACGAGGCCGATCGCCAACACCGTGAAGAAGGTGCCCGGTCCCTTGGAGTTCCAGATGGCACCAAGCGAGGTTGGGAAGCCTGCGGCGATGGAGGTGAAGATGAGCAGGGACATGCCGTTGCCCACGCCCTTCTCGGTAACCAGTTCGCCCATCCACATGATGAGGCCCGTACCGGCCGTCAAGGTGATCACCACAAGAATCGTGGCGATGATGCTGGTGTCGGGGATGATCGGCAGCTGGCAGTTAGGCAGCAACTGGCCCGAGCGTGCCAGGGACACCAAAGTGGTTGCGTTCAGCAGGCCAAGCGCAATGGTCAGATAACGCGTGTACTGCGTCAGCTTCGACTGGCCGGAGGCACCTTCGTCGTACAGCTGCTGGAACCGCGGAATGACCACGCGGAGCAGCTGCACGATGATGCTGGCCGTGATGTACGGCATGATCCCCAGGGCAAAGATCGAAACCTGCAGCAGTGCACCACCGCTGAACAGGTTGACGAGCTGGTAGAGACCGCCCTGGTCCTGATTGCTTGACAAACATTGCTGAACATTTTGGTAGCTCACACCAGGCGAGGGGATAAAAGCTCCCAAGCGGAAGATTGTGATGATTCCCAGCGTGAACAACAACTTGCGTCGCAGATCAGGCGTACGAAATGCCCGGCCGAATGCGCTTAGCAAGCGTCCTCCTGAGTTAAAAGTCCAAGGGTGTCGAAAGGGGTCATTGAAACCCAACACCCGAGTCTAACGGTTTGATGCGCCATGCGAACAATCGAGGGTGTGCGCCATGCGAAAAAACTCCCGGCGCGAGGGGCCGAAGCCCTCCGCACCGGGAGTCTTTTTACAGCGGGCGAACGCCCCGGAGCCCTTTAGAGGGCAGTGGTGGTTCCGCCTGCTGCTGCGATCTTCTCAGCTGCGCTGGAGGAGAAAGCGTGGGCGGTGACGTCAACCTTGACGGTGATGTCGCCGGTGCCCAGCACCTTGACGGGCTGGTTCTTGCGAACGGCACCCTTCTCAACCAGGGACTCGACAGTGACAGCGCCACCTTCCGGGAACAGCTCGTTGAGCTTGTCCAGGTTCACAACCTGGAACTCAACCCGGAACGGGTTCTTGAAGCCGCGAAGCTTCGGCAGGCGCATGTGCAGCGGCAGCTGGCCGCCGGCAAAGCCAGCCTTGACCTGGTAGCGGGCCTTCGTACCCTTGGTACCGCGACCGGCGGTCTTACCCTTGGAGCCTTCACCACGACCAACACGGGTCTTGGCAGTCTTGGCACCGGGGGCGGGACGCAGGTGGTGGACCTTCAGAGTGTTCTGCTTGTCGGCAGCCTCTGCCTTATCGGCGGTCTTGTTCTCAGCCATTACTTCGCCTCCTCTACATTCACGAGGTGCGGAACCGTGTTGAGCATTCCGACGGTCACGGCATCAGCGGTACGGACAACGGTGTGTCCGATGCGCTTGAGGCCGAGGGACCGCAGGGTCTCACGCTGGTTCTGCTTGGCGCCGATGACGCCCTTGATCTGGGTGATCTCCAACTGAGCGTCGGAGGGAGTCAGGTTCTTAGCCATGACTAGACACCTGCCTTCTGGTTCTGGAGTGCGCGCACCAGAGCAGCAGGAGCGATCTCGTCCAGCGGCAGGCCACGGCGGGCTGCCACGGAAGCGGGCTCTTCCAGTCGCTTCAGGGCGTCAACAGTCGCGTGAACGATGTTGATGGCGTTCGAGGAACCGAGCGACTTGGAGAGAACGTCGTGGATACCGACGCATTCCAGTACCGCGCGGACCGGACCGCCGGCGATAACACCGGTACCCGGGGAAGCCGGACGCAGCATGACAACGCCTGCTGCGGCTTCACCCTGCACGCGGTGCGGGATGGTGTTGCCAACGCGGGGAACGCGGAAGAAGGACTTCTTAGCCTCTTCAACGCCCTTTGCGATAGCTGCCGGAACTTCCTTGGCCTTGCCGTAGCCGACGCCAACCAGGCCGTTGCCGTCACCGACGACGACGAGTGCGGTGAAGCTGAAGCGACGACCACCCTTGACGACCTTGGCAACACGGTTGATGGTTACAACGCGCTCTACGAACTGGCTCTTCTCGGCCTCGCGACCGCCGTCGCGGCCACCACGGCCACCACGGTCGCCGCGGCCCTGGCCACGGTCACCACGCTCGCCACGACGGCCGCCGCGGCGGTCGTCGGTGGCAGCAGCAGTCTCAGTTGCCTCAGCAGCTGCAGCTTCAGTCACCTGAATGTCCTTTTCGTTATTCTCAACGGTCACAGTGCCAGCCCACCTTCACGTGCGCCGTCAGCGACGGCGGCGATCCGGCCGTGGTACTTGTTACCACCGCGGTCGAAGACAACTGCTTCGATGCCTGCAGCCTTGGCACGCCCGGCAACGAGCTCGCCGACGCGCTTGGCCTTGGCAGTCTTGTCGCCGTCGAATGCACGAAGGTCAGCTTCCAGAGTGGAAGCGTAAGCCACGGTTACACCCTTGCTGTCATCGACAACCTGGACGAAGATGTGGCGTGCGGAGCGGTTGACGACCAGACGAGGACGAGCAGCCGTGCCGGTGATGCGCTTGCGGATACGAAGCTGGCGACGGCTGCGTGCAGCAGACTTGCTCTTGTTCGTACGCTTCTTGTTAATTGCGATGGCCATGGTTTACTTACCAGCCTTTCCGACCTTGCGGCGGATAACTTCGCCGGCGTAACGGACACCCTTGCCCTTGTAGGGGTCGGGCTTGCGCAGCTTGCGAATGTTGGCAGCAACCTCGCCGACCTGCTGCTTGGAGATACCAGCGACGGAGAGCTTGGTCGGCCCCTCCACCGTGAAGGTGATGCCTTCGGGAGCGGAGACATTGACCGGGTGGCTGAAGCCAAGAGCGAACTCAAGGTCAGAACCCTTGGCCTGAACGCGGTAACCGGTACCAACGATTTCAAGCTTCTTTTCGTAGCCCTTGGTGACGCCCTCGATCATGTTGGCGATCAGGGTGCGGGTCAGGCCGTGCAGGGAACGCGAAGCGCGCTCGTCGTTCGGGCGGGTGACAGTCAAGGTGCTTTCGTCCAGGGTGACCTCGATCGGGCTGGCTACAGTGTGGCTCAGCTCGCCTTTGGTGCCCTTGACGTTGATGACAGAGCCATCAACCTTAACTTCAACGCCGGCAGGAACGGTGATGGGGAGACGTCCAATACGTGACATTATTCTCTTCCTTTCCCGTTACCAGACGTACGCGAGGACTTCGCCGCCCACGCCCTTCTTGCCGGCCTGCTTGTCAGTCAGGAGGCCGGAAGAGGTGGACAGGATTGCGATACCCAGGCCACCCAGCACGTGAGGCAGGTTGGTGGACTTCGCGTAAACGCGGAGACCAGGCTTGGAAATGCGGCGGACACCAGCGATCGAACGCTCGCGGTTCGGGCCGAACTTGAGGTCGATGGTCAGCTTCTTGCCGACTTCGGCTTCCTCTTCCTTCCAGGCAGCAATGTAGCCTTCTGCCTTCAGGATGTCGGCAACGCGTGCCTTGAGCTTGCTGTACGGCATGCTCACGGTGTCGTGGTATGCCGAGTTGGCGTTGCGCAGACGCGTAAGCATGTCTGCGACAGGATCTGTCATAGTCATTGTGGGCTCTTGCCCTTCCTCGTAATGGTTTCCGCGTTGGCTACAAAGCAGCCGCGGCCGGACCTACTACGTAGTTGTTAGTCTTCGGATTTGAACGGGAAGCCAAGTGCCTTGAGCAGCGCACGGCCTTCGTCATCGGTCTTTGCAGTGGTGACGACCGTGATGTCCATACCGCGAACGCGGTCGATGGAGTCCTGGTCGATTTCGTGGAACATAACCTGTTCGGTCAGACCGAAGGTGTAGTTGCCGTTGCCGTCGAACTGCTTGCCGTTGAGGCCGCGGAAGTCGCGGATACGGGGCAGGGCGAGGGTCACGAGGCGGTCCACGAATTCCCACATACGGTCCCCACGCAGAGTTGCGTGTGCACCGATGGGCATGCCTTCGCGCAGCTTGAACTGGGCGATGGACTTGCGGGCCTTGGTTACCTGCGGCTTCTGGCCGGTGATCAGGGTGAGGTCGCGGACAGCGCCGTCGATCAGCTTGGAGTCCTTGGCGGCATCTCCAACACCCATGTTCACTACAACCTTCACCAGGCGGGGAACCTGGTTCACGTTCTCGTACTTGAATTCCTCAACCAGGGTCTGCTTGATGGAATCGGCGTACTTCGTCTTCAGACGCGGAACGATCTTCGCTGGAGTCTCGAGAGTCTCAGTCATTAGATGTCCTTCCCGGATGCCTTGGACACGCGGACACGGACGGTCTTGGAGACGCCGTCCTTCTCAACGGTCTCGAGACGGAAACCAACGCGGGTCGGCTTCTTGGTCGAGGGGTCAACAAGAGCAACGTTGGAGACGTGGATCGGGGCCTCAACGACCTCGATGCCACCGGTCTTGGTGCCGCGCTGCGACTGACCGACCTTGGTGTGCTTGGTGACGCGGTTGATGCCTTCTACCAGAACGCGGTTGGCATCCGGGTAAACGCGCAAAACCTTGCCCTGCTTGCCGCGGTCGCCGCCGCGCTCCTGCTTGGCTCCGGTGATGACCTGAACGAGGTCACCCTTCTTGATTTTAGCCATGGACTAAAGCACCTCCGGGGCCAGGGAGACGATCTTCATGAACTTCTTGTCACGGAGTTCACGACCAACCGGGCCGAAGATACGGGTACCGCGGGGGTCGCCGTCGTTCTTCAGAATCACAGCTGCGTTCTCGTCAAACTTGATGTAGGAACCATCCGCACGGCGGCGTTCCTTCTTGGTACGAACGATGACAGCCTTGACGACGTCACCCTTCTTTACGTTGCCGCCCGGGATAGCGTCCTTGACGGTTGCGACAATGACGTCGCCAATGCCTGCGTAGCGACGGCCGGATCCACCGAGAACGCGAATGGTAAGGATTTCCTTAGCACCCGTGTTGTCGGCGACCTTCAGTCGCGACTCCTGCTGAATCAATTTTTACTCCTTGCGTCGCGCCGGTTCTCAGACCGAAATGGAGCATACGGAATGAGCCTTGCGGAACGGTTGATCGGGGTGTCTCTTGACCTGCCTGGATTTTGCCAGTGCAGGCCTAAACTCCCGTGCCGCCAGCATCAGCTTCCCTTGCGGAAATAACTGCGCGGGGCAGTATGCCGCGGCACGATTGTTTACGAGGTGGTTGTTGGCGCACAACTGACGCCATACAAACTCAATATCCTAGCACGATTTATGCAAAGCACCGAAACGCGGAAAGGCCCGCATCCCTTACGGGATACGGGCCTTCCTGCCAATCCATGTCGCTGCCGGGCGCAAGGCCAGGCGCGGGACTACTTAGCCTTTTCGAGGATCTCCACGAGCCGCCAGTTCTTGGTGGCGGACAGCGGACGGGTCTCGGCGATGAGAACGAGGTCGCCGATGCCGGCGGTGTTCTGCTCATCGTGAGCCTTGACCTTCGAGGTGCGGCGAATAACCTTGCCGTACAGAGCGTGCTTCACGCGGTCTTCAACCTGAACAACGATGGTCTTTTCCATCTTGTCAGAGACAACGTAGCCGCGACGCGTCTTACGGTAACCGCGCTGTGTAGCGCTGGCTGCTGCTTCCGTCACAGTTTCCTTCTGTTCGCTCACTTGGCGTCCTCTCCAGCCTCAGCTTCGGCCTTTTCAGCCTTGGCTTCTGCCTTCTTGGACTTCTTTTCTTCCTTGGCTTCCACAACCGGTGCGGCAACCTCGGCACGAATGCCCAGCTCGCGCTCACGGAGAACGGTGTAGATGCGTGCGATGTCCTTCTTTACCGCGCGCAGACGACCGTGGTTCTCCAGCTGTCCGGTGGCGGACTGGAAACGCAGGTTGAACAGCTCTTCCTTGGACTTGCGGAGTTCTTCAACGAGACGCTCGTTGTCGAAACCGTCCAGCTGTGCGGGTGCGAGATCCTTCGACCCTACTGCCATTTCTATTCACCACCTTCGCGACGCACAATGCGTGCCTTCAACGGCAGCTTGTGGATTGCCAGGCGCAGTGCCTCGCGAGCTACCTCTTCATTGACACCGGCGAGTTCGAAGAGAACGCGGCCCGGCTTGACGTTTGCGACCCACCATTCCGGAGAACCCTTACCGGAACCCATGCGGGTTTCGGCCGGCTTCTTCGTCAGCGGACGGTCCGGATAAATGTTGATCCAGACCTTGCCGCCACGCTTGATGTGGCGGGTCATCGCGATACGGGCAGACTCGATCTGACGGTTCGTGACGTAGGCCGGGCTCAGCGCCTGGATGCCGTACTCACCGAAAGTGACCTTGGTGCCGCCCGTTGCAGCGCCGGAACGACCCGGGTGGTGCTGCTTACGGTGCTTGACTCGACGTGGGATAAGCATTTAAGCCTGTCCTCCTTCTGCTGCCTGTGCCGAACCTGCGGTAGCGGCTTCAGCTGCCGGAGCCTCTGCAGCAACAGGTGCCGCGTCAGCTGCCGGACGGTCGGTACGACGACGGCGGTCACCACGGTCGGCGCCACCCGGGCGGCCCGGACGGTCGCTGGCACCGCGGCCGCGGGACGGAGCAGCAGCTGCCTGCTGAGCCAGTTCCTTGGCGGTGACGTCGCCCTTGTAGATCCAGACCTTCACGCCGATGCGGCCGAAGGTGGTCTTGGCCTCGTAGAAGCCGTAGTCGATGTTCGCACGCAGGGTGTGCAGGGGCACACGGCCTTCGCGGTAGAACTCCGAGCGGGACATTTCTGCGCCACCCAGTCGACCGGAGCAAGCAATACGGATACCCTTGGCACCCGCACGCTGTGCGGACTGCATGGCCTTCTTCATCGCACGGCGGAAAGCCACGCGGGAAGTCAGCTGCTCAGCGACGCCCTGGGCAACAAGCTGGGCTTCCATCTCGGGGTTCTTGACCTCGAGGATGTTCAGCTGGACCTGCTTGCCGGTGAGCTTTTCGAGCTCGCCGCGAATGCGGTCCGCTTCTGCACCGCGGCGGCCGATGACGATACCCGGGCGGGCCGTGTGGATGTCCACGCGGACACGGTCACGGGTGCGCTCGATTTCGACCTTGGCGATACCAGCGCGCTCCATGCCCGTGGACATGAGCTGGCGGATGCGGATGTCTTCGCGAACGAAGTCCTTGTACCGCTGGCCGGCCTTCGTGCTGTCAGCAAACCAGTGCGATACGTGATCGGTGGTGATGCCGAGTCGGAACCCGTGCGGGTTTACTTTCTGTCCCACTTAGCGAGCCTCCTCTTTCTCCGGGGTAGCGACTACCACGGTGATGTGGCTCGTGCGCTTCTTGATCTGAAATGCGCGACCCTGGGCACGCGGCTGGAACCGCTTCATGGTCGGGCCTTCATCAACAAACGCTTCGCTGATGTAGAGGTCTCCTTCGTCAAAGGCAACGCCGTCGCGGTCCGCGAGGACCCGTGCGTTTGCCATTGCCGACTGAACTACCTTGAATACCGGCTCCGAAGCTGCCTGTTCGGCGAACTTCAGAATTGCCAGAGCCTCATTCGCTTGCTTACCACGAACAAGGTTGACGACGCGCCGGGCCTTCATAGGCGTTACGCGGATGTGACGCGCAATAGCCTTGGCTTCCATTGCTTTCCTTCTCTCGTCTTTGACGTAAGTGCAGGCGCCTAGCGGCGCTTGCCCTTACGGTCGTCCTTGACATGGCCGCGGAATGTCCGCGTGGGAGCGAATTCGCCGAGCTTGTGCCCGACCATCGACTCGGTGACAAACACCGGAATGTGCTTGCGTCCGTCGTGCACGGCGATCGTGTGGCCGAGCATGTCGGGGACGATCATCGAACGGCGGGACCAGGTCTTGATGACGTTCTTGGTGCCCTTTTCGTTTTCCCTGGCTACCTTTACAAAGAGGTGCTGGTCAACGAAAGGACCTTTTTTCAGGCTGCGTGGCATGTGTCCAGGCTCCTATCGCTTGTTCTTGCCAGTACGACGGCGACGAACAATAAGCTTGTCGCTCTCTTTGTTGGGGCGGCGGGTGCGGCCTTCACGCTTACCGTTCGGGTTGACGGGGTGACGTCCACCGGACGTCTTACCCTCGCCACCACCGTGCGGGTGGTCGACCGGGTTCATCGCGACACCACGGACGGTCGGGCGAACGCCCTTCCAGCGCATACGGCCGGCCTTGCCCCAGTTGATGTTCGACTGCTCGGCGTTGCCGACCTCGCCGACCGTTGCGCGGCAGCGCACGTCGACGTTGCGGATTTCACCGGACGGCAGACGCAGCTGGGCGAAACGGCCTTCCTTGGCGACGAGCTGAACCGAAGCACCTGCGGAACGGGCCATCTTGGCGCCGCCACCCGGACGCAGTTCAACTGCGTGGATGGTGGTACCGACCGGGATGTTGCGCAACGGCAGGTTGTTGCCCGGCTTGATGTCAGCGTCGGGACCAGCCTCGACGAAGTCACCCTGGGACAGCTTGTTCGGGGCGATGATGTAACGCTTGGTGCCATCAACGTAGTGCAGGAGGGCGATGCGAGCCGTACGGTTCGGATCGTACTCGATTTCGGCAACGCGGGCGTTGACGCCGTCCTTGTCGTGACGACGGAAGTCGATCAGACGGTACTGGCGCTTGTGGCCACCACCCTTGTGACGGGTAGTGATCTTACCGGTGTTGTTACGGCCGCCAGTCTTGTGCAGCGGACGCAGCAACGACTTTTCCGGAGTCGATCGCGTGATTTCGGAGAAGTCGGCTACGCTCGAGCCGCGACGGCCCGGGGTAGTCGGCTTGTATTTACGGATTCCCATAATTCATTTCCTCGTTAAAGTGGTCTCCGCTACGCGAGCGGACCGCCGAAGATGTCGATTGTGCCTTCTTTGAGGGTGACAATTGCACGCTTGGTGCTCTTGCGCTGTCCCCAGCCGAATTTGGTCCGCTTGCGCTTACCGGCACGGTTGATGGTGTTGATCGATTCGACCTTGACGGAGAAAATCTTCTCCACGGCCAGCTTGATCTCGGTCTTGTTCGAGCGGGGGTCCACCAGGAAGGTGTACTTGCCCTCATCGATCAGGCCGTAGCTCTTTTCCGAAACGACGGGTGCAATGACGACGTCGCGCGGGTCTTTGATGGTGGCTGCACTCACTTGGCATCCTCCTCGTTCTTTGCCTTGTCAGCGATGAAAGCCTCGAAAGCAGCCTTGGTGAAGACCACGTCGTCGGAAACCAGCACGTCGTAGGTGTTCAGCTGGTCTGCGTACAGAACGTGAACATCTGCGAGGTTGCGCACGGACAGTGCTGCAACGTCGTTGGCGCGCTCGATGACAACGAGCAGGTTCTTGCGCTCGGAGACTGCACGCAACGCGGCCAGTGCTGCCTTGGAGGACGGCTTGGAGCCGGCGACCAATTCATCAACGACGTGGATGCGGCCGTTACGGGCGCGGTCAGACAGGGCGCCGCGCAGGGCAGCAGCCTTCATCTTCTTGGGGGTCCGCTGGCTGTAGTCGCGCGGCGTCGGGCCGTGGACGATGCCACCACCGGTCATGTGAGGAGCACGGATGGAACCCTGACGGGCGCGGCCGGTGCCCTTCTGCTTGAACGGCTTGCGGCCTGCACCGGAAACTTCGGCGCGGGTCTTGGTCTTGTGGGTACCCTGGCGAGCAGCAGCGAGCTGTGCGACGACGACCTGGTGCAGCAACGGCACGTTGGTCTGGACGTCGAAGATCTCTGCAGGCAGGTCTACCTTGACAGTGCTAGTCATTGAACTAGGCTCCCTTCACGGCGGTGCGTACGAGGACGACCTGGCCGCGGGCACCGGGGACGGCACCCTTGATAAGGAGCAGCGACTTCTCGGCGTCAACAGCGTGAACCGTAAGGTTCAGCGTGGTGTGACGTACTGCGCCCATGCGGCCGGCCATTTTCAGACCCTTGAAGACGCGGCTCGGGGTGGATGCGCCACCGATGGAACCGGGCTTGCGGTGGTTCTTGTGCGCACCGTGGGAGGCTCCAACGCCGTGGAAGCCGTGGCGCTTCATCACACCGGCGAAGCCCTTACCCTTGCTGGTGCCGACGACGTCGATCTTCTGGCCGGCTTCGAAGAGCTCAACAGAAAGCTCCTGGCCCAGTTCGTAAGACGCGGCGTCTGCAGTGCGCAGTTCGACGACGTGGCGGCGAGGAGTTACGCCAGCCTTTTCAAAGTGACCAGCCAGCGGCTTGGTGACCTTGCGGGGATCGATCTGGCCGTAGCCGATCTGAACGGCGACATAGCCATCAGTCTCTGCATTGCGCAGCTGGGTGATGACGTTGGAGTCAGCCTGGACGACAGTTACCGGGATGAGCTTGTTGTTCTCGTCCCAGACCTGGGTCATGCCGAGCTTCGTGCCCAGCAGGCCCTTTACGTTACGGGTTGCGGTCATAGTTTTCTCAGCACCTCCCTACAGCTTGATTTCGATGTTCACGTCGGCCGGCAGGTCGAGACGCATAAGCGAGTCAACAGCCTTCGGCGTGGGGTCGATGATGTCGATCAGACGCTTGTGAGTACGCATTTCAAAGTGCTCACGGCTGTCCTTGTACTTGTGGGGAGAGCGGATAACGCAGTACACGTTCTTCTCCGTCGGCAGCGGCACGGGGCCTACTACCGTTGCGCCTGCGCGCGTGACCGTCTCAACGATCTTCCGCGCTGAAACATCAATGACCTCGTGGTCATATGACTTCAGCCGGATGCGGATTTTTTGTCCCGCCATGTCGCCTGACTCTCTTTCAGTCTGTGCGGCCCTCGATTAAAGGCTGCCCTGTTCACTTACGTGTTGCATGTGGCTGCCGAAGCATTTGAAGTAGTACTACCACCCGCCGCACAAGCTGAATCCGGAGGGATCCGGGTTCCTCAACTTGCCGGTGTAACCGACCCCCGCGGTCGGGCGTGTCGCGATTTCCACGCACGCACGTCCGCATTCCTTTGGGGATCTGGGTTATGTTTGGGCTTCAGCTTGGACCCTGGCACCCGGCATTATCCGGATCGGGACGCGAAGAAGCGCTTGAACAACTCACCTAGTATGCCGGAATTCTCCGGCATACGCCAATCGGACCTCGTCCGACCATTGCCATCGGCTCCCGCGCTCGGGATGATGGGGGCATGACCGTCCAAGATACTGCCACTGTGGGGGATCTTGCAAACCGCATCAGGCCGGACTTCACCCTGGGGGTCGCCGCGGCCGCCTTTCAGATCGAGGGCTCGCTTACGGCGGATGGACGCGGACCATCAAGCTGGGATGCATTTGCCGAGAAACCGGGAGCGATCGTCGACGGGCACTCCCCCGCGGTCGCGTGCGACCACTACAACCGGACGGATGAGGACATTGCCCTCATCCATGAGCTGGGCGTGGATTCCTACCGGTTCTCCCTCTCCTGGCCACGGATCCAGCCCGGCGGCAAGGGACCCATCAACCAACAGGGCCTGGACTTCTACGACCGTCTGATCGACAAGCTCCTCAAGGCCGGGGTCTCCCCCATGGTGACCTTGTTCCATTGGGACACTCCCCTGCCCTTGGAGCACGACGGCGGCTGGCTGAACAGGGCGACGGCGGAACGGTTCGCCGAATACTCCGCTGCGGCCGCACACCGCTTCGGTGACCGCGTTGCGCAATGGGTCACCCTCAACGAACCCGTTTCGGTCGCGTTGCAAGGATATGCGCTCGGTGTCCACGCTCCCGGCAGGCGGCTGCTTTTCGATGCGTTGCCGGCTGCCCACCACCAGTTGTTGGGGCACGGCCTGGCCGTCCAGGCCCTGCGCGCTGCCGGGGTGGCGGGAACTATTGGCGTAGCCAATGTCCATTCGCCGGTCATGCCCGCAACTAAACGCTTGGCCGACGTCCTCATGGCCAAGGCCTTCGACCTCATCTTCAACCGGGTCTATGCCGATCCCATCCTCCTGGGGCGGTACCCGAAGCCTCCACTGCAGGTGAGGCCCTGGTTCCGGGCTTTGGGCAAGGTCCGGGACGAGGATCTGAAGACCATCCACCAGCCGTTGGATTTCTACGGCTTGAACTACTACTACCCCGTCAAGGTAGCCTCGGGCCGCGGCGACGGGGACACCCCTGTCAGCAACCCGGAGATGATGGCCAAGCTGCCGTTCCACCTGGCGGCCTTCCCGGAATACGAAACAACAGGATTTGGTTGGCCTGTGGCTCCCGAGCACCTCGGAATCCTGCTGCGGGAACTCAAAGACCGGTACGGGCCAGCGCTGCCTCCCCTCTTCATCACGGAGAGCGGCGCCAGTTTCCCGGAGCCGGACCACACCCGGGGTCCAGTGCACGACGCCGACCGCATCAGTTACCTTGCTTCGCACCTTGGCCAGGCCTTGAGGGCCACGGCGCCTGGCGGGATCGCCCACGACGTCGAACTTCTGGGCTACTACGTCTGGACGCTCCTGGACAACTTCGAATGGGCTGCCGGATATTCACAGCGATTCGGGCTGGTGCACGTTGATTTCGACACGCTGGAAAGAACCCCCAAGGACTCCTACTACTGGTACCAGTCCTTGAGCAAGGCGCGCCGGAGCTGATTCGGAGTCCCCCTTTTGTGGACCGATCGTGCTAAATCAGTCTTTCCTGTTCGCACGTTTGATGCGCTTCGCCCGCTCGATCTCGCGGCGGAAGTATTTCCTTCCCCACATCACGCCAGCTACCACCACAACCACCAGGACCAGGAAAATCAGCGTTCCCATTCAGCATCCTCCTTTGAGGCAACGCTATCAGGGCGTGCTCCGCATCCGGCAGTGCAGGCGTGCACCCCCGGCTGGGCGCTTGAGTCCGAGACGGCACCTTGGGCAGCAAAGAAGAACCCCGCCACGATAGTGACGGGGTTCTTCTTTGGTTTGCTACCGGGCGCCAGGCGCCCGGTCCTTCACCGATCTACAAGTAGGAACTACTTGAGGATCTTGGTGACACGTCCCGAACCAACGGTGCGGCCACCTTCACGGATTGCGAAGCCGAGGCCCTCTTCCATAGCGATCGGCTGGATGAGCTCAACGGTCATCTCAGTGTTGTCGCCAGGCATAACCATTTCCGTGCCTTCCGGCAGGGTGATAACGCCGGTTACGTCCGTGGTACGGAAGTAGAACTGCGGGCGGTAGTTCGAGTAGAACGGGTTGTGACGTCCGCCTTCGTCCTTGGAAAGGATGTAGACGTTGGCCTCGAAGTCGGTGTGCGGGGTGATGGAACCCGGCTTGACGACAACCTGGCCACGCTCGACGTCGTCGCGCTTCAGACCGCGGAGCAGGAGGCCACAGTTCTCGCCGGCCCATGCTTCGTCGAGCTGCTTGTGGAACATCTCGATACCGGTAACGGTGGTCTTCTGGACCGGACGGATACCAACGATTTCAACTTCAGAGTTGATCGCGAGGGTACCGCGCTCGGCGCGACCCGTAACAACGGTGCCACGACCGGTGATCGTGAAGACGTCTTCGATCGGCATCAGGAACGGCTTGTCGCGGTCACGAACGGGGTCCGGAACCGAGTTGTCGACAGCTTCCATGAGGTCCTCGACGGACTTGACCCAAACCGGGTCGCCTTCGAGTGCCTTGAGGCCGGAAACACGCACAACCGGAGCGTCGTCGCCATCGAAGCCCTGAGCGCTGAGCAGCTCGCGAACTTCCATTTCAACGAGGTCGAGAAGCTCTTCGTCCTCGACCATGTCGGACTTGTTCAGCGCGACCAGCAGGTAGGGAACGCCAACCTGGCGGGCGAGCAGAACGTGCTCGCGGGTCTGAGCCATCGGGCCGTCAGTGGCGGCAACCACGAGGATCGCACCGTCCATCTGGGCAGCACCGGTGATCATGTTCTTGATGTAGTCAGCGTGACCCGGAGCGTCTACGTGTGCGTAGTGGCGCTTCTCGGTCTGGTACTCAACGTGGGAGATGTTGATGGTGATACCACGCTGGCGCTCTTCCGGAGCAGAGTCAATCGACGCGAAGTCGCGCTGCTCGTTGAGAGTGGGGTACTTGTCGTACAGCACCTTGGAAATGGCGGCAGTCAGCGTCGTCTTACCGTGGTCAACGTGACCAATGGTGCCGATGTTGACGTGCGGCTTAGTCCGCTCGAACTTTGCCTTTGCCACAGGTTCCTCCTAGAACGATTTCAAGTGAGTTGCTCCTCGGCCGCGCTTTTCGCGGCAGAAACTCCAGCAAGTCTACTTGGGGGCTTTGGATTTGGTGAAATTGCAGATTCAGGGACCAATGCTGGTGCCTGGAGTCTGTTCGTGCAGGGACCGGACTGCGGCCTGGGCCACAGCCCGGCGCCTGCACTGAATGCTTTCCCGGAACGGGCCAGC
The DNA here is from genome assembly GCF_040702485.1 of Arthrobacter sp. NPDC080031. Lineage (NCBI taxonomy): Bacteria > Bacillati > Actinomycetota > Actinomycetes > Micrococcales > Micrococcaceae > Arthrobacter > Arthrobacter sp. NPDC080031. The sequence continues at coordinate 173,993 of NZ_JBFBLA010000004.1, read as the reverse complement.
ATCCTGGTTTATCCGTCGGTGATTACTCGCCGCGGTTCTTCTGGATGATCTCGTCGGCAACTGCCTTCGGGACCTCGGCGTAGCTGTTGAACGTCATGGAGTACACAGCACGGCCCTGGGTCTTCGAACGCAGGTCACCGATGTAGCCGAACATGCCGGACAGCGGAACGTGCGCACGGATCACCTTGACGCCAGCGGCATCTTCCATGGACTGCATCTGGCCACGGCGGGAGTTCAGGTCACCAATTACTTCACCCATGTATTCCTCAGGGGTGCGGACCTCAACATCCATCAGCGGTTCGAGCAGAACCGGGTTCGCCTTGCGTGCGGCTTCCTTGAAAGCCATACGGCCGGCGATCTTGAACGCCATTTCCGAGGAGTCAACATCGTGGTACGCGCCGTCAATCAGCGTGGCCTTGATGCCGACAACCGGGTAGCCGGCCAGAACGCCGTCGTTGAGTGCATCCTGGATACCCGCGTCAACGGACGGGATGTACTCGCGGGGCACGCGGCCACCGGTGACCTTGTTCTCGAACGCGTAGAGCTCGCCGTCGGCGGTGTCCATCGGCTCGATGGCGATCTGGATCTTAGCGAACTGACCCGAACCACCGGTCTGCTTCTTGTGCGTGTAGTCGTGACGCTCTACAGCGCGCTTGATGGTCTCGCGGTAAGCAACCTGCGGCTTGCCGACGTTTGCCTCGACCTTGAATTCGCGGCGCATGCGGTCCACCAGGATGTCCAGGTGGAGCTCGCCCATGCCAGCGATGATGGTCTGACCGGTGTCCTCGTTGAGGGAGACCTGGAAGGTCGGGTCCTCAGCGGAGAGCTTCTGGATGGCCGTGGAGAGCTTCTCCTGGTCACCCTTGGTGTTCGGCTCGATGGCAACCGAGATCACGGGCTCCGGGAAGCTCATGGACTCGAGCACGATCTGGTTGTTCGCGTCGCACAGGGTGTCGCCCGTCGTCGTGTCCTTCAGACCGATTGCTGCGTAGATGTGGCCCGCAGTAGCGCCTTCAACAGGCATTTCCTTGTTGGCGTGCATCTGGAACAGCTTGCCGATGCGCTCCTTCTTGCCCTTGGTGGAGTTGACCACCTGGGCACCTGCTTCTACGTGACCGGAGTACACGCGAATGAAGGTGAGCTGGCCGAAGAACGGGTGCGCGGCAATCTTGAACGCCAGGGCCGAGAACGGCTCTTCGGCAGAAGGCTTGCGGGTGAGCTCCTTCTCTTCGTCGCGCGGGTCGTGACCGACCATGGGCGGGACGTCGAGCGGGTTCGGCAGGAAGTCAACGACAGCATCCAGCATCGGCTGTACGCCGCGGTTCTTGAAGGCAGAACCACAGAGAACCGGGTAGAGCTCGGAGTTGATGGTCATCTTGCGGATGCCGGCCTTGAGCTCCTCGACAGTGAGTTCTTCACCTTCGAGGTACTTCTCCATGAGTTCTTCGGAAGCCTCGGCAACAGTCTCAACGAGCTGTGCACGGTATTCCTCAGCCTTGGCCTGGAGATCGGCGGGGATCTCCTGGACCTCGTACTTGGCACCCATGGTGACGTCACCCTTGGCATCGCCCGGCCACACCAGGGCGCGCATCTCAAGGAGATCCACGACGCCGATGAAGTCGTTCTCTGCACCGATCGGCAGCTGGAGAACCAGCGGCTTGGCACCGAGGCGGCTGATGATGGTGTCTACGGTGAAGTAGAAGTCAGCGCCGAGCTTGTCCATCTTGTTGACGAAGCAGATACGCGGCACGTTGTACTTGTCGGCCTGGCGCCAAACAGTCTCGGACTGCGGCTCGACGCCTTCCTTGCCATCGAAGACGGCAACGGCACCGTCGAGGACGCGCAGCGAGCGCTCGACCTCAACCGTGAAGTCCACGTGGCCCGGGGTGTCAATGATGTTGATCTGGTTCTTGTCCCAGAAGCAGGTCACGGCGGCAGACGTGATGGTGATGCCGCGTTCCTTTTCCTGTTCCATCCAGTCGGTCGTCGAAGCGCCGTCGTGCGTTTCGCCGATCTTGTGGTTCACACCCGTGTAGAACAGGATGCGCTCGGTGGTGGTGGTCTTGCCGGCATCGATGTGGGCCATGATGCCGATGTTGCGGACCTTGCTAAGGTCGGTAAGCACGTCCTGTGCCACGGTGTCTCCCTTTCGGATGGACTACACGTTCGCCGCCGGCTCGTCGGAGCCGGCGGCGTACGGGAAGTTTTACCAGCGGTAGTGTGCGAAGGCCTTGTTCGACTCGGCCATCTTGTGGGTGTCTTCGCGACGCTTCACAGCGGCACCGAGACCGTTGGACGCATCCAGGATTTCGTTCTGGAGGCGCTCGGTCATCGTCTTCTCGCGGCGAGCCTTGGAGTAGCCGACCAGCCAGCGGAGAGCGAGGGCGGTGGAGCGGCCCGGCTTGACCTCAACGGGAACCTGGTAGGTTGCGCCACCGACACGGCGGGAGCGGACCTCGAGGGAAGGCTTGACGTTGTCCATGGCCTTCTTGAGGGCGGCGACGGGGTCGCCACCGGACTTGGCGCGTGCACCTTCGAGTGCGCCGTAAACGATGCGCTCTGCGGTGGACTTCTTGCCGTCGATCAGAACCTTGTTGATCAGCTGGGTGACCAACGGGGAACCGTATACGGGATCGGAAACTAGCGGCCGCTTCGGGGCCGGACCCTTGCGAGGCATATTACTTCTTCTCCATCTTTGCGCCGTAGCGGCTGCGGGCCTGCTTGCGGTTCTTGACACCCTGGGTATCGAGGGCACCACGGACGATCTTGTAACGGACACCCGGAAGGTCCTTCACACGACCACCACGGACCAGCACGATGGAGTGCTCCTGGAGGTTGTGGCCAACACCGGGGATGTAGGCGGTAACTTCAACGCCACCGTTGAGGCGCACACGTGCAACCTTACGGAGAGCCGAGTTCGGCTTCTTCGGGGTGGTCGTGTAAACGCGGGTGCAAACACCGCGGCGCATCGGGCTGCCCTTAAGCGCGGGAGCCTTGGTCTTGGAGACCTTAGGCGTGCGGCCCTTGCGGACCAGCTGGTTAATCGTAGGCACTTTCGTGTTCTCCGTTGGTTGATCTCTGCTCCGCGCCAGGCGAGGGCCTGTGTTGCGTGAGAGCTTTGGCGTTGTCCATGCGGCCCTGGTCCGAAGACCCGATGGGCGTGCAAAAGTGCGGCATTCGTTGCGCACGTAGCCCGCAACCCGGAAACAGGCTCCACCCAAGCATCATGAGAACAAAACCGAAATGATGCTGCGGCGGCCTTCATCCACTGCCACACAGAACAATTACCAAAATTCTAGCATGGCTTGATCTGAGGCCTTAATCGGGTGTATGGCGCACGACGACGGCGCGTGCCGCCCGCCGTCGTCGTGCGCCTAACGGCGCGCGAGGTCCGTCAAACGGGAAGAACCCCGCACTCACGGAGTGCGGGGTCCTTCCATTGCGTTCCGGACTCCGGGTCAGCGGAAGTCGTTGCCGAGATCGTAGTCATCCAGCGGGATGGCATGGAACTCGGGAGCTCCATCGCCGCCCAGGGCGTCGTACGAGAAGTCGGTGAAGGCGCTGGGGCCCGTGAACAGGCTTGCCTTTGCTTCTTCAGTCGGCTCCACGGTGACCTCGGTGTAACGGGGCAGGCCCGTACCGGCCGGGATGAGCTTACCGATGATGACATTCTCCTTGAGGCCAAGCAGCGGGTCGCTCTTGCCTTCCATGGCCGCCTGCGTCAGAACGCGGGTGGTCTCCTGGAAGGAAGCGGCCGACAGCCAGGACTCGGTTGCCAGGGATGCCTTCGTGATACCCATGAGTTCCGGACGACCGGAAGCCGGGGTACGGCCTTCGGACACCACGCGACGGTTCTCGTCCTCGAAGCGGCTGCGCTCAGCGAGCTCGCCCGGAAGCAGCTCGGAGTCGCCGGATTCGATGACGGTCACGCGGCGCAGCATCTGACGGACGATGACTTCCACGTGCTTGTCGTGGATGCCAATGCCCTGGCTGCGGTAAACGCCCTGGACCTCGTCCACCAGGAACTTCTGGGCGGCACGCGGACCCATGATGCGCAGAACCTGCTTCGGGTCCACAGGACCGTTGATCAGCTTCTGGCCGACGCTGACGTGCTCGCCATCCTCGATGAGGAGGCGGGAACGGCGCAGCACCGGGTAGGCGATCTCCTCGGAACCGTCGTCCGGGGTGATGATGAGGCGCATCTGGCGCTCGGACTCTTCGATGGCGATGCGGCCGGCTGCTTCAGCAATCGGTGCAACACCCTTCGGAGTACGGGCTTCGAAGAGCTCCTGGATACGGGGCAGACCCTGGGTGATGTCGTCGCCACCGCTGGCCGAAACAGCACCACCGGTGTGGAACGTACGCATGGTCAGCTGGGTACCGGGTTCACCGATGGACTGAGCGGCGATGATGCCGACGGCCTCTCCGATGTCCACGGTCTTGCCGGTGGCCAGCGAACGGCCGTAGCAGAGTGCACAGGTACCGACCTTGGACTCACACGTGAGCACGGAACGGACCTTGACCTCGGTGATGCCGGCTGCGAGCAGCTCGGCAATGACGACGTCGCCGCAGTCGGTGCCGGCAGCCGCCAGCACCGCGCCCTTGGAGTCGACGACGTCGACGGCGAGGGTACGTGCGTAGGCGCTGTTCTCGACGTTCTCGTCAAGGACCAGCTCACCGTTGGAGTCCGGCACCGCGATTGCGGTCATGAGACCACGCTCGGTGCCACAGTCCTCTTCACGGACGATGACGTCCTGCGAAACGTCCACCAGGCGACGGGTCAGGTAACCCGAGTTGGCGGTACGCAGCGCGGTGTCGGCCAGACCCTTACGGGCACCGTGCGTGGCGATGAAGTATTCCAGCACCGACAGGCCCTCGCGGTACGAGGACTTGATCGGACGCGGGATGATCTCACCCTTCGGGTTGGCCACAAGACCACGGATACCCGCGATCTGGCGGACCTGCATCCAGTTACCACGTGCACCGGAGGACACCATGCGGTTGATGGTGTTCATCGGGGACAGGCTGTCACGCATCGCCTGGGCGATTTCGTTGGTGGCCTTGTTCCAGATCTCGATCAGTTCCTGGCGACGCTCGTCGTCGTCGATCAGGCCCTTGTCGTACTGGCCCTGGATCTTGGCAGCCATCGTCTCGTAACCGGCCAGGATGGCCGGCTTGGAGGTGGGCACCTCGATGTCGGAGATTGCCACGGTGACGCCCGAGCGGGTTGCCCAGTAGAAACCGGCGTCCTTCAGGTTGTCCAGCGTTGCAGCCGTGACAACCTTCGGGTAGCGCTCTGCGAGGTCGTTGACGATCCGGGACAGCTCGCCCTTGTCGGCAACAGCCTCGACCCACGGGTAGTCCTCCGGCAGGGTCTCGTTGAAGAGAACCTGGCCGAGGGAGGTCTGGACCAGTGCGGTCTGACCGGGCTCCCAGCCTTCCGGAGCTTCCCAGCCGGCGTAAGGGACAAAGCCCTCAAGGCGGATCTTGACCTGGGAGTTCAGGTGCAGCTCGCGGGCATCGTAGGCCATGATGGCTTCCGCGACCGAGGAGAAGATCCGGCCTTCGCCTGCGGAACCAACGCGCTTGGTGGTCAGGTGGTACAGACCGATGATCATATCCTGCGAAGGCAGGGTCACCGGACGGCCATCAGACGGCTTCAAGATGTTGTTGGAAGACAGCATCAGGATGCGGGCTTCAGCCTGCGCTTCGGGGCTCAGCGGCAGGTGGACTGCCATCTGGTCGCCGTCGAAGTCGGCGTTGAAGGCGCCGCAAACCAGCGGGTGAAGCTGGATGGCCTTGCCTTCAACAAGCTGCGGCTCGAATGCCTGGATGCCGAGGCGGTGCAGGGTAGGTGCACGGTTGAGCAGCACCGGGTGTTCGGTGATGATCTCTTCCAGCACGTCCCAGACCTGCGGGCGGTAACGCTCGACCATGCGCTTGGCCGACTTGATGTTCTGCGCGTGGTTGAGGTCAACCAGTCGCTTCATCACGAACGGCTTGAAGAGCTCCAGGGCCATCTGCTTGGGCAGGCCACACTGGTGCAGCTTCAGCTGCGGGCCGACGACGATGACCGAACGGCCCGAGTAGTCGACGCGCTTGCCGAGCAGGTTCTGGCGGAAACGGCCCTGCTTGCCCTTGAGCATGTCGCTCAGGGACTTCAGCGGACGGTTGCCCGGACCCGTGACCGGACGGCCGCGGCGGCCGTTGTCGAAGAGGCTGTCAACAGCTTCCTGAAGCATGCGCTTCTCGTTGTTGACGATGATCTCCGGAGCACCGAGGTCAAGCAGTCGCTTGAGTCGGTTGTTGCGGTTGATCACACGGCGGTAGAGGTCGTTGAGGTCGGAGGTCGCGAAGCGGCCACCGTCCAGCTGGACCATCGGGCGCAGTTCCGGCGGGATCACGGGGACGGCGTCCAACACCATGCCAAGCGGGCTGTTGTTGGTGGTCAGGAATGCGTTGACAACCTTCAGGCGCTTGAGGGCACGGGTCTTGCGCTGGCCCTTGCCGTTCTGGATGGTGTCGCGCAGGGACTCCGACTCTGCCTGCATGTCGAAGTTCTCAAGACGCTTCTTGATGGCTTCGGCACCCATGGAGCCTTCGAAGTACATGCCATAGCGGTCGCGCAGTTCGCGGTACAGGCCTTCGTCACCTTCAAGGTCGGCGACCTTGAGGTTCTTGAAGCGGTCCCAGACCTGCTCGAGGCGCTCGATCTCAGCATCCGCGCGCTTGCGGACATTGGCCATCTGACGGTCCGCGGAGTCGCGGGCCTTCTTCTTGTCTGCAGCCTTGGCGCCTTCACCTTCGAGGCGGGCAAGCTCGTCCTCAAGGTCGCGGGCGATCGTGGCGATGTCGCTGTCGCGGTTGTCGACGAGCTGCTTCTTCTCAAGGTCGTGCTCCACCTGGAGGTTCGGCAGTTCCGCGTGACGGCTCTCGGTGTCGACGCTGGTGATCATGTAGGCAGCGAAGTAGATGACCTTTTCAAGGTCCTTCGGTGCCAGGTCAAGGAGGTAGCCCAAGCGGGAGGGAACACCCTTGAAGTACCAGATGTGCGTGACGGGAGCGGCCAGCTCAATGTGGCCCATGCGCTCGCGGCGCACCTTGGCGCGGGTGACTTCAACGCCACAACGCTCGCAGATGATGCCCTTGAAGCGCACGCGCTTGTACTTGCCGCAGTAGCATTCCCAGTCCCGGGACGGGCCGAAGATCTTCTCGCAGAAGAGGCCGTCCTTCTCGGGCTTGAGCGTGCGGTAGTTGATGGTTTCCGGCTTCTTGACCTCACCGTAAGACCAGCCGCGGATGTCTTCCGCGGTGGCGAGGCCGATCTGCATGAGGCCGAAGGAGGATTCGCTGGACATATGGTCCCTGTTCTCTCTTGTTCTCTAAATTCTGAAGTCTTGGGTTTACGGAAAGAGGCAGCTGCCTTGGCTGGCGGTCTGCACCGCCAGCCAGAGCGGCTGTTTAGACCTCTTCTACGGAGCTGGGCTCTGCGCGAGACAGATCAATGCCCAGTTCTTCCGCAGCCGTAAAGACTGCGTCATCAGAGTCACGCATTTCGATCGTCGTACCGTCCGTGGAAAGAACTTCCACGTTCAGGCACAGCGACTGCATTTCCTTGATCAAGACCTTGAAGGATTCCGGAACGCCAGGCTCGGGGATGTTCTCGCCCTTGACGATGGCTTCATAGACCTTCACGCGGCCGTGGATGTCATCCGACTTGATCGTCAGCAGTTCCTGGAGGGTGTAGGCAGCGCCGTATGCTTCGAGCGCCCACACTTCCATTTCACCGAAGCGCTGGCCACCGAACTGCGCCTTACCACCCAGCGGCTGCTGCGTGATCATGGAGTACGGACCGGTGGAGCGTGCGTGGATCTTGTCGTCCACCAGGTGGTGGAGCTTCAGGATGTACATGTAGCCCACGGAGATCGGGTCCGGGAACGGCTCGCCGGAGCGGCCGTCGAACAGACGGGTCTTACCGGAGGAGTCGATCAGGCGGTCACCGTCGCGGGTCACGTTGGTGGAATCCAGCAGACCTGTGATTTCCTCTTCGCGCGCACCGTCGAACACCGGGGTGGCGACGGTGGTCTGGCCGGTTTCACGAGGCAGGTTCGGGAGGTTCTTGACCCACTCCGGCTCGCCTTCGATCTTCCAACCGGTCTTGGCAACCCAACCCAGGTGCGTTTCAAGCACCTGGCCGACGTTCATGCGGCCCGGAACACCCAGCGGGTTCAGGACGATGTCCACCGGCGTACCGTCGGCAAGGAACGGCATGTCTTCCACGGGCAGGATCTTGGAGATGACGCCCTTGTTACCGTGGCGGCCGGCGAGCTTGTCGCCGTCGGTGATCTTGCGCTTGGCAGCGACGTAGACGCGGACCAGCTGGTTGACGCCCGGGGGCAGCTCGTCGTCGTTGTCGCGGTCGAAGACGCGCACGCCGATAACCGTGCCGGACTCACCGTGGGGAACCTTCAGGGAGGTGTCACGCACTTCGCGGGACTTCTCGCCGAAGATCGCACGGAGGAGGCGCTCTTCCGGAGTCAGTTCGGTTTCACCCTTCGGGGTGACCTTTCCGACCAGGATGTCGCCGGCTTCAACCTCGGCACCGATGTGGATGATGCCGCGCTCGTCCAGTCCTGCGAGGACTTCCTCGGACACGTTGGGGATGTCACGGGTGATTTCCTCGGCACCAAGCTTGGTGTCGCGGGCATCGATCTCGTGCTCCTCGATGTGGATGGAGGAAAGAACGTCCTCAGCGACGATGCGCTGCGACAGGATGATGGCGTCCTCGAAGTTGTGGCCTTCCCAGGACATGAATGCCACGAGGAGGTTCTTGCCGAGGGCGAGTTCACCCTGGTCCGTTGCCGGGCCGTCAGCGATGATGCCGCCGACTTCGAGGCGCTGGCCTTCGTTGACCAGGACACGGTGGTTGTAGCAGTTGCCCTGGTTGGAACGGGCGAACTTGTTGATGCGGTAGCTGGTTTCCGTGCCATCGTCGTTGAGCATGGTGACGAGGTCAGCGGAAACTTCGTTGACGACACCGGCCTTCTTCGCGATGACAACGTCACCGGCGTCGACAGCTGCAGCGCGCTCCATGCCGGTGCCCACGAACGGGGCCTCGGAACGCACCAGCGGCACGGCCTGGCGCTGCATGTTGGCACCCATGAGTGCGCGGTTTGCATCGTCATGCTCGAGGAACGGAATCAGGGCGGTAGCTACGGACACCATCTGGCGCGGGGAAACGTCCATGAACTGAACGTCGGCAGCCGGAACCAGGACGGGCTCGCCTCCACCACCACGGGCACGGACAAGCACGGTTTCTTCCGCGAACTTCTTGTCGGCGTCCAGCGGTGCGTTGGCCTGTGCGATCAGGACTTCGGCTTCGTCGTCGGCGGTGAGGTACTGGACCTCATCGGAAACGACACCCTCGGACACCAGGCGGTACGGAGTCTCGATGAAACCGAACGGATTGATGCGGCCGTAGGAAGCCAGCGAACCGATCAGGCCGATGTTCGGGCCTTCAGGAGTTTCGATGGGGCACATACGTCCGTAGTGGGACGGGTGGACGTCTCGGACTTCCATGCCTGCGCGGTCACGGGACAGACCACCCGGGCCAAGGGCCGACAGGCGGCGCTTGTGGGTCAGACCCGACAACGGGTTGTTCTGGTCCATGAACTGCGACAGCTGGGACGTTCCGAAGAACTCCTTGATGGCTGCCACAACGGGGCGGATGTTGATCAGGGTCTGCGGCGTGATCGCTTCGACGTCCTGCGTGGTCATGCGTTCGCGGACGACGCGTTCCATGCGGGACAGGCCGGTGCGGACCTGGTTTTCGATCAGTTCGCCGACGGCGCGGATGCGACGGTTGCCGAAGTGGTCGATGTCATCGATCTCGACGCGGAGCTCGTGGTCTTCGCCATCGCGCTTGCCCATGAGGGTCTTCTCGCCGGCGTGAAGCGCGACGAGGAACTTGATCATGGCCACGATGTCTTCAACGTGCAGAACCGAAGCTTCCTTGTCGCCAAGGGAGCGGTCGATGCCGAGCTTGCGGTTGATCTTGTAACGGCCAACCTTGGCCAGATCGTAGCGCTTGGCGTTGAAGTACAGGTTGTCCAGCAGGGACTGGGCAGCCTCGACGGTGGGCGGCTCGCCCGGACGCAGCTTGCGGTAGATGTCCAGCAGGGCGTCTTCGCGGGTTTCGGTGGCGTCCTTCTCCAGCGTTGCGCGCATGGAGTCGTACTGGCCGAACTCTTCGAGGATCTGGCCTTCGGTCCAACCAAGGGCCTTCAGCAGAACGGTGACCGACTGCTTGCGCTTGCGGTCGAGGCGTACGCCGACCTGGTCGCGCTTGTCGATTTCGAGCTCGAACCATGCACCGCGGGACGGGATGATCTTTGCAGTGAAGATGTCCTTGTCGCTGGTCTTGTCAGCGGTGCGCTCAAAGTAGGCGCCCGGCGAACGGACCAGCTGGGAGACGACGACACGCTCGGTGCCGTTGACGACGAACGTTCCCTTCTCGGTCATGAGAGGGAAATCGCCCATGAACACGGTCTGCTGCTTGATTTCACCCGTGTTGTTGTTCATGAACTCGGCCTTGACATACAGCGGTGCCGAGTAAGTGGCGTCACGGTCTTTGCATTCGGCCATGGTGTACTTCGGATCAGCGAACTCCGGCTCGGAGAAGCTCAGGGACATAGTGCCCTGGAAGTCCTCGATGGGGGAGATCTCTTCGAAGATGTCAGCAAGTCCAGAGGTGGTGGCGACGCTCAGGTCGCCTTCCTCGACGGCCTTCGCTACACGCGACTGCCAGCGTTCGTTTCCGACCAGCCAGTCAAAGCTGTCTGTCTGCAATGCGAGCAGATTCGGAACGTCCAGCGGTTCGTGAATCTTTGCGAATGAGAGCCGGCGAGTGGCACCATCGGTGCTTGCCGTATTAGCGGTTTCGTTATTAGAGGTGCTCGAGGCGACCAAGAGGGATCCTTCCACAGACCTTCAGGCGTTTTCAGATCTCCCCCGCTTGCACCCTGCAGATTGAATCCGCAGTGTACCTTTCCGGTTCCGCTATATGACCCGGGACCCCGGCCGACCAAGACCATGCTCGTTCTAACGGCACGTCGATGGCGCAGCTGAGAGGTAAAGCCCACCGCTATATGAAGGCTGAAGGTTAACAGGGAAGACGCAAATATCCACGATACGGCAAATCAACCAACCTGTCTACCCCACATCCGGCCCGAATGCAAGCACAGTTGCCGCAGGCACCTATGGGACCCGGCCCCATACCGCCGTGGGCGGAATGTTGATCCACGCTCCATTGTTGAATGGAGAGGTGATGTACGCCACGGTAACCTAGGCTCACCACCCTTGATCGGAAGAGAGACAATGAGCACCCCCTCAGACACAGCGGACAACAACAACGACGTTGTCATCCTTTCCGCCAGCCGTACCCCACAGGGACGGTTGAACGGGCAACTGGCCGGGCTCACCGCCGTCGAGCTCGGTGGCCACGCCATTTCGGGCGCCATTGCCGCGAGCGGACTCACCGCGGACAAAGTGGACGCAGTGATTATGGGACAGGTCCTGCAGGCGGGCGCCGGCCAGAATCCGGCCCGGCAAAGCGCCATCGCCGCCGGAATCGGCTGGAACATCCCGGCCGTCACCATCAACAAGGTCTGCCTCTCCGGGCTGACTGCCGTGATCGATGCCGCGCGGATGATCCGCAGCGGAGACGCCGTCGTCGTGGTTGCCGGCGGCCAGGAATCGATGAGCCGCGCTCCCCACTTGCTGCCCGGTTCGAGGCAAGGGTGGAGCTATGGGGCGATCCAGGCCCTCGACGTCGCGGCCCATGACGGCCTCACCGATGCGTTCGATGGCCAGTCAATGGGCCTGTCCACCGAGATCAAGAACCTCTCCCTGGGCATCGACCGCCGGTCCCAGGACGAAGTGGCCGCCGCTTCGCACCAGCGCGCGGCCGCGGCCGCCGCGCAAGGAGTGTTCGACGGCGAGATCACGCCCATCAGCGTCAAACAGCGCAAGGGAGAACCCCTGCTGCTGACAAGCGACGAAGGCGTCCGCCCCCAGACAACGCTTGAGACCCTGGCCCCGCTGAAGGGCGCCTTTGCCACCGACGGGACCATCACCGCCGGCAACTCCTCTCCCCTGTCCGACGGCGCCTCCGCCCTCGTTCTCACGAGCCGCCGCTTCGCCGAGGAAAACGGCCTAGACTACCTTGCCGTCGTCGGCAAGCCCGGCCAGGTAGCGGGACCCGACAACAGCCTGCATTCGCAGCCTTCCAACGCGATACGGCACGCGCTGGACCGCGCGGGGTGGACGACGGCCGATCTGGACTTCATCGAGATCAACGAAGCCTTCGGCTCGGTTGCGGTGCAGTCCTTGAAGGACCTGGACTATCCCTTGGAGAAGTGCAATGTCCACGGCGGGGCGATTGCGATTGGACACCCGATCGGCGCTTCGGGAGCCCGGCTTGCCCTCCACGCGGCCCACGAGCTGAAGCGCCGCGGCAAGGGCAAAGCGGCGGTCGCCCTCTGTGGTGGCGGCGGCCAGGGCGAAGCGCTGCTTCTCTACCGCGACTAGGTATTCGGCGTATTCGGGTATTCGGCGTATTCGGCAGCGGGAGCAGCCATAACGGAAATGGAGCATGAATGCGGGGCACTGAGCGATTCCTCGCCGACGCGGCAGCGCGCGGACTCGACGTCCAACTCGTGGAGCGGGCGGCGGCAAGCAGCCTTGACGAAGCGGCCCGCATCATGGGGATCACACCGGCCGACATCGTGAAGTCCCTTGTGGTCAAGCACCGGGATGGCACGTTCCTGTTTGCGTTGATTCCGGGTGACCGGCAGATCTCATGGCCCAAGCTGCGTGCCCTTCTGGGCGTCAACAAGCTGTCCATGCCCTCCGCCGACATCGCTTTCGAGGCAACCGGCTATGAGCGCGGCACCATCACGCCGCTGGGAAGTTCGAACCCCTGGCCGGTCTATGCCGATGCCAGCATCGCCGGACGCAGGATCTCCATGGGCGCAGGCGAACACGGATTCAGCGCCTTCGTGAAGGCCGATGAGCTGGCGGACGCGCTGCAGGCCGTAGTAGCCGACATTAGCGACCCCATCTGAGCCTTCCAATAAATGCAACGCGGGGTCACTTACGGCCCATCCAGCGCCACCCAATGGGCCGTAAGTGACCCCGCGTTGCCCTTAAATGCAGGAAGCCCCGCCCGGACGGATCCGGACAGGGCTTCCTGTGTAAAGCGAATTACCTGAAAACGCGAGTTACTTGACAGTAACCGTGGCGCCGGCAGCTTCGAGCTGCTCCTTGGCCTTGTCAGCGGCTTCCTTGGTGGCGCCTTCGAGAACAGCCTTCGGTGCACCGTCAACCAGGTCCTTGGCTTCCTTGAGGCCGAGGGAGGTGATGGCGCGAACTTCCTTGATCACTGCGATCTTCTTTTCACCGGCAGCTTCGAGGATGACATCAAATTCGGTCTTCTCTTCAACTTCTTCGCCAGCGCCGGCGCCAGCCGGGCCCGCAACTGCAACAGCAGCAGCAGTAACTTCGAAGGTCTCTTCGAAGAGCTTGACGAACTCGGAGAGCTCGATGATGGTCAGTTCCTTGAAAGCTTCAATGAGCTCTTCGTTGCTGAGCTTCGCCATGTTTGGCGTCCTTCCTTTAGGTGGTGCTGCCACGGACGTCGTCCGTTACTGCACCGCAGTTTGAATGGGGAGAACTTAGTTCTCTTCGGTTGCTGCGTCAGCGGCTTCCGCCGGAGCGGCAGCCTCTTCTGCAGCAGCCTCGGCGGGAGCCTCTTCGGCAGCCGGTGCTTCTTCAGCGGCCGGTGCTACAGCGCCGCCCTCTTCTTCAAGCTTGAGGCGCAGAGCGTCAATGATGCGTGCAGCAGCGGCAGCAGGTGCCTTGAGGACGCCTGCAACCTTGGCGAGCTGCAGCTCACGGGACTCGAGGGCTGCCAATGCGGCAACCTCTGCTGCGTTCAGTGCCTTGCCTTCGAAGTAGCCGGTCTTGATGACCAGCTGCTTGTTGACCTTGGCAAAGTCCGTCAGGCTCTTGGCGGCAGCAACCGCGTCACCCTTGATGAATGCAATTGCAGTGGGGCCGGCGAGCTGACCGTCGAATGCTTCGACACCAGCTTCCTTGGCTGCAATGGCGGTCAGGGTGTTCTTGACGACCGAGAACTTGGTGTCCAGGCCGAGAGAAACACGCAGCTGCTTGAGCTGTGCAACAGAGAGCCCGCGGTATTCGGTCAGGACAGCGGCGTTCGATTCCTTGAAATCGTTGGTGATCTCAGCTACTGCGGAGATCTTGCTAGGCGTTGCCATAACCCTCCTTCCGGGGAATAAAGCCGGTTTTCCGGGTCCCCGCTCAAAAGAGCTGCAACTAAAAAACGCCCCGCGCAGATGCACGGGGCTTGGCTCAACACGATCCAATGATCGTGGAGATTTGCTTCGTTCACCTGCGCCGGCCGCCCTTTGTCAGGGTCCTTCGTCAAGGAATCCACTTGGTTCTTCCGCGCGTGGCTGCAGAGTTGAGCTGCGCCCGGAGGAGTGGATTCCCATCAACCGACGGTCTTTGGTAGTTCAAGCTTACGGGACGGGCAAGTGCATCGCCAAATCGCGCCGCTTCACTCGGAGGAGGTGACCCTCGGGCCCATGTCCGGCAGTTCCTTCTGCCACAGACCGGTGACCCCGGCAGTGGTGAACCCCAGTTGCTTGTTCACGGTCAGCAGGTACCGGTTTTCCGGGGCATTCCAGGTGTAGATCACCCGGGCATCGGGAAACTGTTCGCTGAGGCGTTGCATATTGGCGACCTTGATGAGGAGCCCGAGTTTGTTTCCCCGGTGCTCCTGCAGGACGATCGTGTCGTCCTGGAAGACGACATCCTGGCGTTGCGCCAGGACGCTGATCGTGGTGAGCCCGACGATCCGCCCGCTGGCGACGTGCTCGACGGCGGTTACCACCGTTCGGCGCCCCTGCGCGACGGCGGCGTCTTCCGCCTGGCGCAACACGCCGGCGTCGAACACCAACTGCTGCTGCTCCGCTTCCGCGGTCCCACTGCCCTCGGACACCACCTCCCCGGCCGCGTTCTCCAGCGCGGCCACAGCTTCGAGCCACTGTTGCGGGCAACGGTCGGTCCAGTGGTGGAGCCGATAGCGGCCGGCGTTCGCGGCTTCCGCTTCGGCTTCAAGCTCAGCGACGAGTTTTGAATCCAGCGGAAGCGCACAGGAACTGAACTGTTCTATGTGCTGGAGGGTGTAGCCGGTGCGACGGGCAAAATCGACCTCGCGGCTGGCCAGGGGAACAAACCCCAGGCCGCTGCCAGGCACGAGCTGGCCCTCGGCACCACCGCGCAAGGACTCCGCCGGGTGGTTGGTGTCCACCATGATCATCGTCCGGCCCTCGCTTCTGGCGAAGTGCTCGGCAGCTTCCAGGAGCTGCCGGCCGACGCCCCTGCGCTGGAACTCAGGAAGGATGTCGAGGGTGAACTCGGCCAGGTCCATGTTGTCGGCAAGGGGCAGTGCGATGTCCACAGTACCGACAATGCGGCCGTCAACGCGGGCCACGAGAATGACCTGGCGTTCGTAAGGATCGCCGAGCTCGAGCAGTTTCTCCAACGGTGTGTAGGCGAGATCGTCCGTGCCCCAGATCTGCATCCGGACCCTGCGACTGACTTCGACGGCGGCCAGGAAGTCCTTTGCGTCCTCGGCGTCAAGGGAATCCGGGATCCAGAGTTGGCCGATCTCCACCGTGCTCGTCATTTGATCCTCTTTTGCCATTCGCCGTCGTATCCCGCCGCTTTGAAGCCGAGCTGTACGTTGATGGAAAGCATATGTTCGTTTTCCTCGGCGTTAAAAGTCACGACGCGCCGGACCTCCGGACATTCCGTTTGCAGCCTGCGCAGATTGGCCAGCTTCACGAGCATTCCCAGTCCGTGGCCACGGTGCGGCTTCGCCACCAGAGTATCGTCCTGCTCGGCCACCCAAGGCTTCGAAGGATCAAGGTAGATCACGGTGTAGGCCACGAGATCCCCCGTCGACCGATGCTGGGCGGCGGCCACAAGGGAAGTCTGGCCTTCGGCAAGCGTGGTGTCCTCGAGTTGCCTGACGCGGGCAGCGTCCCAGGCCTCTGCCTCGATCTCAAGGCCTCCCGCCGGGGTATCCGTGCTCATCCGGCCCATCAGCCCGGCCATGTGGTCCACGTATTCGCCGGGGCAACGGTTCGTCCACGCAAGGACCTTATAAGCGGCCTCGGCTTTGGAACGCGCCGCAAGCTCCAGCCTTGCCCACTCCGCGTCATGGTCCATGTCCAGGCTGCTGAACCTGCTGGCCTGTTCCAGGGCGTATCCGTTCTTGAGGCAAAAGGCTACTCCCGGACCATCGTCGGGTACTCCCCGGGGTGCCCTCGCCGGATCCAAGGATCCTGCTCCTGCTCCTGCTCCTGCGGCGCCGATCGGGTGTTCGGTGTGCGCCTGCAGGACGTGCCTCCCCTGAGCCATCGCAACCCCCTGGACGGTGCGGAGCAATGCGGTCCCGATTCCTTGCCGGCGGTGCCCCTCCAGAACATCAACCTGGAGCCAAGCGGTATGGACGTTGTCCT
Source organism: Arthrobacter sp. NPDC080031 (assembly GCF_040702485.1). Classification (NCBI taxonomy): domain Bacteria; kingdom Bacillati; phylum Actinomycetota; class Actinomycetes; order Micrococcales; family Micrococcaceae; genus Arthrobacter; species Arthrobacter sp. NPDC080031. The sequence goes on along the minus strand of NZ_JBFBLA010000004.1, from coordinate 157,380 downwards.
TGAGCGGAACCTGGCAGGAAGCGTGCCCGACGATTCTTCCGTCGACCCGGGCGAAGAAGTTCCTCGAGGCCTCGTACGGGGTATCGCGCCATCCGGCAAGCCGGGACCGCGCCGACGATGCCCGGTCCAGGCTTCCCCATGTTTCCAACACCATGGTGTCCAGCACGGAAGTGAGCTCCCGGAAATCCCTGCCGTCCGGCCCGTCCAGGGACTCCGGCAGGTGGAGCTCATGGATGCTGAAATCCGGAAGCCGGCCTGTCATGCCCTCAGCCTAATCAGCGGCCGCCACCCGCGATAGGTGCCGGTTGCATACGACGAAAGGACCGCCCGGCATTGCCGGACGGTCCTTTCGGAGTCGATGCTCCCGGTGGCTTACGCCTCGGTGAGGACCTTGGTGACGTTCGGGTCAACCGAGATGCCCGGGCCGAACGTCGTTGCGACGGTGGCCTTCTGGATGTAGCGGCCCTTGGAAGCGGACGGCTTCAGGCGAAGCACCTCTTCCAGAGCGGCTGCGTAGTTCTCGGCCAGCTTCAGTTCGTCGAAGGAAACCTTGCCGATGATGAAGTGCAGGTTCGAGTGCTTGTCGACGCGGAAGTCGATCTTGCCACCCTTGATGTCGTTGACAGCCTTGGTGACGTCTGCGGTTACGGTACCGGTCTTCGGGTTCGGCATAAGGTTACGCGGGCCGAGGACCTTACCGAGGCGGCCAACCTTGCCCATGAGGTCAGGGGTTGCCACTGCTGCGTCGAAGTCGGTCCAGCCGGCTGCGATCTTTTCGATCAGGTCATCGGAACCAACGAAGTCGGCGCCTGCAGCGATTGCTGCTTCAGCCTTGTCGCCCGTTGCGAAAACCAGGACGCGGGCAGTCTTACCCGTGCCGTGGGGCAGGTTGACGGTGCCGCGGACCATCTGGTCGGCCTTACGCGGGTCAACGCCCAAACGGAAAGCGACCTCAACGGTGGCGTCGAACTTGGACGGGTTGGTGTCCTTGGCGAGCTTGATGGCCTCGAACGGGGCGTAGAACTTGTCTGCCTCGATCTTGGCTGCGGCTGCCTCATATGCTTTGCTGCGCTTTGCCATGCTGCTTATTCTCCTTGTGCAGTTGTGGTCTGCGGACCGCGCTGGGCCCTGCCACAGTTGGAAATCCGGCGTGGATCTCCAACATTTTCAATGATTCAATGGTGCCGGTTTCCCGGCGGATTCACTTCCGGCGAGTGCTTCGTTCCTCAGCCCTCACCGTCCGTTCATTCCTCGACTATTCGACAGTGATGCCCATGGAGCGTGCGGTGCCGGCGATGATCTTGGCAGCACCCTCAAGGCTGGTGGCGTTGAGGTCTTCCATCTTGGTGCTGGCGATCTCGTTAACCTGCGCCTGGGTCAGCTTGGCAACCTTGACGGTGTGCGGCGTGGCCGAACCCTTGGCAACTCCGGCAGCCTTCTTGATGAGCTCTGCGGCCGGCGGGGTCTTGGTGATGAAGGTGAAGGAACGGTCTTCGTAGACCGTGATTTCAACCGGGATAACGTTTCCGCGCTGGGCTTCCGTTGCAGCGTTGTACGCCTTGCAGAATTCCATGATGTTGACACCGTGCTGGCCAAGCGCAGGACCGATCGGCGGGGCCGGGTTGGCGGCACCTGCCTGGATCTGCAGCTTGATGAGGCCGGTGACCTTCTTCTTGGGAGCCAATGTAGGTCCTTCTCTCAATAACTTCCTAGGGCACAGGAGCGTGCCTCAGGTTTGTGGCCGCCATGGCAAGGCGACCGACCGCTCCGTGGCTGCTAAGCGGGCAACCGCGGGGCGAAATTCCTGGATCAACTAGATCTTGGTGACCTGGTTGAATGCGAGCGTAACCGGGGTTTCGCGTTCGAAGATCGACACCAGGACCACAAGCGTCTGGGAATCCATCTTGATCTCGGAGATCGTGGCGGGAAGGGTCTCGAACGGACCTTCCTTGACGATGACGGACTCTCCGACCTCGAAGTCAATGTCGACGGGCGTCTGGTGCTGCTTGTTGACCGGCTTGCCCTTTTCGGCCTGCTGCTCTTCGAAGACCGGAGCCAGCATGGAAAAGACCTCGTCAAGGCGAAGCGGGACCGGGTTGTGAGCGTTGCCCACGAAGCCTGTGACACCGGGGGTGTGCCGGACGGCGCCCCAGGATGCGTCCGTCAGGTCCATCCGGACGAGGACGTAACCCGGAATGCGTACACGGTTGATGATCTTGCGCTGGGCGTTCTTGATCTCAACGACTTCCTCCATGGGCACCTGGATCTCGAAGATGTAATCTTCCATGTCCAGGGTCTGGATGCGGGTCTCAAGGTTGGCCTTGACGCGGTTTTCGTAGCCGGCGTAGGAGTGGATGACGTACCAGTCACCCTCCTGGCGGCGAAGCTTGGCCTTGAACTCCTCAGCGGGGTCGGCGGGCGCTACAGCTGCAGCGGCGGCCAGGGCGTCGTCGGCAGACTCGTCCTGAGCGTCGTCGGACTCATCGGCGTCGGACTCGTCGGCGTCGATGTCGTCAACGTCGGCAGTTTCGGGCGCAGCAGAATCGACCTCGGATCCTTCCACGGCGTCAGCCGTGCTTTCAGCGGGCCCATCCAGCTCAGTCTCAGTTACCTCGAGCTCCTGCTCAGACACTTGGTCTCCTGCTTCCTCATTGCCTAACATGCCTATTTAAATGGCTCAATTCCGCAAACCCTGCGAAATCCCTTGGTTTTCCGGGGATTCCACGCGGTTTGCGGAGCGATCCGCTTAGTGGTTCGTGGTGCCAGTAGCGCCGAAAACCCATTTGATTCCCGTACCGAAAGCCAGGTCCAGGATGGTGACGACAAGCATCATGATGGCCACGAACACCAGCACCACGACTGTGTAGTTGACCAGTTCCTTACGGGTGGGGGCAACTACCTTCTTGAGTTCGCCAATTACCTGGCGGACAAAAAGCGCAATTCGAGCGAAGAGGCCGGAATCGGACTTCTTGGCAGGGCGGCCCTTCGAGCTGCTCGCAGCTGTTTCGGTCACCTGATCCTCACTCATCTATGCAAACGTCGTTGACCCGACTCTGATCAGAGTCATGGTTGCTGCGCTTGTTCCGAAGAGGACCCCCGGAACAGCTTGCGCAGGGCAGACAGGACTCGAACCTGCAACCTGCGGTTTTGGAGACCGCTGCGCTACCAATTGCGCCACTACCCTATGGAACGAATCCATATTTGGCCACACTCCACCAAAGCCAAGGAAACCCCTGAGAACAGGAGATCCCGGACAAAGTCTGGGGCGCGAACCATTGTGATGTTTTTCAACACCGGTGAACCAGTCTACGCAACAACGTCGCGATAGTCGAACCGGGCCATTTCCGGAGTGTTCAGGCCGCCCCGCTCGTGTGATCAGCGCCCGGTTGACCAACCTGCACTGACACTTTCCCGGCGTTAGCCCGATAGCTCCGCAGAACAGCATAAAGTAGATTCCGTCGAATCCCACCATCCAGCTCATGAGCTGCCCGCGAAGAACGGTGCTTTAATGTCTGCCGGAATACCTGCCGCCCGCATTTCACAGCGAATTTCCGCCATCGCCGAATCCGCCACCCTTGCCGTTGACGCCAAGGCCAAGGCGCTCAAGGCAGCGGGTCGCCCCGTGATTGGCTTCGGCGCCGGGGAGCCCGACTTCCCGACACCGGACTACATCGTCAAAGCCGCCGTCGAGGCCGCCGCCCAGCCGAAGTACCACCGCTACTCCCCTGCCGCCGGCCTGCCGGAGCTGAAGCAGGCCATCGCGGACAAGACGTTCCGCGATTCCGGCTACAAGGTTGACGCTTCCCAGGTGATGGTCACCAATGGCGGCAAGCAAGCTGTCTACAACACCTTCGCCACACTGGTTGATCCGGGCGACGAAGTAATCATGCCCACGCCTTTCTGGACCACCTACCCGGAGGCCATCCGCCTGGCCGGAGGCGTTCCCGTTGAGGTCTTCGCCGGTCCGGAACAGGGTTACCTGGTCACCGTGGAGCAGCTCGAGGCCGCGGTCACCGACAAGACGAAGATCCTGCTTTTCGTTTCGCCGTCCAACCCGACCGGAGCCGTCTACAGCGCCGAACAGGTGGCCGAAATCGGAAAGTGGGCAGCGGCCAAGGGCCTCTGGGTTGTCACCGACGAAATCTATGAACACCTGACGTACGACGGCGTCCCCTTCACCTCGATTGCCACCGCCGCCCCCGAACTCGGCGACAAGGTGGTCATCCTCAACGGTGTCGCCAAGACGTACGCCATGACCGGATGGCGCGTCGGATGGATGATCGGCCCGGCCGACGTCATCAAGGCCGCCACCAACCTCCAGTCGCACGCGACGTCGAACGTTTCGAACATCATGCAGATCGCGGCCCTGGCTGCAGTCTCGGGCCCGCTGACCGCCGTCGACGAGATGAAGATCGCCTTCGACCGCCGCCGCAAGGCGATTGTCGCCGGACTGAACGCGATCGAGGGCGTGGAATGCCCGACGCCGACCGGCGCCTTCTACGCGTACGCCGACGTCCGAGGACTGCTGGGCAAGGAATTCCCGACGTCGAACGGTCCCGTCCGTCCGTCAACGTCCGCTGAGCTTGCCTCACTGATCCTCGACGAGGTTGAGGTCGCGGTTGTTCCGGGCGAGGCCTTCGGCCCCTCCGGTTTCGTGCGCCTCTCCTACGCCCTGGGCGACGACGACCTCGCCGAAGGCGTTCGACGCCTCCAGGAATTCCTCGGCAAGGCCAAGTAGCCCTCCGCCTCCACAAACGCCCGCTCGCCTTGGGATTAGGTGAGCGGGCGTTTGGGTTTAAGCCGCCATAGGTGAGCGGGCGTTTGGGTTTAAGCCGCCATAGGTGAGCGGGCGTCAGAGGAGGCGGCGCTCGGCGGCCCACTTGGTCAGTTCGTGGCGGCTGGAAAGCTGGAGTTTGCGGAGCACCGCGGAGACATGGGTTTCCACGGTCTTGATGGAAATGAACAACTCCTTGGCCACCTCCTTGTAGCTGTAGCCACGGGCGATGAGGCGCATAACTTCGAGTTCCCTCGCGGAGAGACGGTCCAGTTCGTCGTCGGCGATCTCGGCCGGCGAGGTTCCGAACGCGTCCAGGACAAAACCTGCCAGCCTCGGCGAGAAGACTGCGTCACCGTCGGCCACGCGGATCACGGCATCGGAGATCTCGGGACCGGAAATGGTCTTGGTGACATAGCCCCGGGCGCCGGCCCGGATGACGGCCACGACGTCCTCGGCCGCATCTGAGACGCTCAACGCCAGGAAGCTCGTGCTCCCGCGCAACGGAGCGGATGCGCTGATGACCTCCCGCCCGCCGCCGCCAAGGCCGCCGGGCAAATGGACGTCAAGCAACACCACTTCCGGGTGAACCTCGGCGATCACGGCGACGGCTTGTTCCACCGTTCCGGCTTCACCCACGACGTCGATCCTGGAATCGAGGTCGGCCTTCAGCCCGGACCGGAAAATGGCATGGTCGTCCACGATCACCACGCGCACCTTCCGCGGCTCTTGCCCGGCTGCGAGCTGCTCCGGCTTGATATCTTCTGGGCTGCCGCTCATGCTTTGGCTTCTCCGTTTCGGTTCTCTGCTTTGTCAGCATTCTCGGCGGGCAGCTTCAGGCGTACTTCGGTGCCCTCGGAACTACTGTTGATGACTGCCGTACCGCCGTGGCGCTTCATCCGTCCGATGATTGACTCCTTGACTCCGAGCCGGTCTTCCGGGACGGCATCCGGGTCAAAGCCGGGTCCGCGATCCCTGATGAAAACCTCGCTGCCCGTGTCCGAGCTCTCGAGATAGACGGACACGGCTCCGCCGCCATGCCGGGCAGCATTGTGCATGGCCTCCCGGGCCGCCAGGACGAGGGCCTCGTGCCGGTCCGTCATGGCTGCGTCTCCCACGCTGACGACGTCGACGGCGTGTCCGTGCGCGTCCTCCACTTCGGCGGCGGCCGCGGCAATCCGCTCCGCCAGGAGTCCCGCATCCTTGGCGGCGTCCCGGTATAGCCAGGTGCGCAGTTCACGCTCCTGGGCACGGGCGAGGCGGACCACGTCCTGTTCGGAGCCGGCGCGGCGCTGGATCAAGGCCAGTGTCTGCAGCACCGAGTCGTGCAGGTGGGCGGCGATCTCGGCACGCTCCGTCTCGCGGACCCGCGCTCCCCGCTCGGTTTCAAGGTCCTTCCAGAACTTCAGGCCCCACGGCAGCAGCACCAGGGCGACACCGCCCAGCACAGCGATGGAAGCCAACAGCGCGAGCCAGGTCTGCTCCCACGAGCCGGAACCGGACACCATGACCAACACCCCGGCAACCACCAGGGCCAGGCCGGCAGCAAGGCGGACCCAGCCGCCGGCTTGGTCGGCCTTGGTCTTGTCCACCAGTCCGGCGCGGCGCGTCTCGTCCAGCTGCATCCACGCGATCGCCGCTCCGCCGAGTATGGCTGCCGCCGGGATCAGCGTGCCGAGAGGGACCTCGACGCCGAACTGCCGGGCGATGAGGATGGCGGCCACCAGGAGCAGGCCGGCTCCCAGGAGGATCTCTTTCCCGTACTGGATGCGCCGCAGCCTGAACCAGGAGGCGGAGACCGGAGCCGGAGCGGACAGCGGCGGCTGCGCTACGCCGTCGGGCGCTGTTACGTCGGGAAGCATGCTCACGGAAGGAGGCATGCTGACCGAAGGAGCGATGGGCGACGCCGGGCGGCGGCTATTGCGGCGGGCGCTTTCGTCGGCGGTGGGCACCATGACCCACAGCCAGGCGTAGAAGGCCAGTCCCGCGCCGCCGGCGAACGAGGCAAGGACCATTCCGAGGCGGATGTACTTCACAGGCCAGCCAAGGTGGTCCGCCAGGCCGCTGCACACGCCGGCAATCATCCGGTCGCCGCTCCGGACCAGCGGCGGGCGTTGCATGGCGGTTGTCATGAATCCATCCAAACACGTATCAGGGCCTTCGGCGCCCGCAGCCAAGGCATCTCAGGGGGCCACTCAGGGAACGTTCAGGGTATCCCCCAATAGAGGGCGGCGTCGCCGGGCGGCAAGATCGAAGTATGAACGCGAACAGCATGAATCCCGAGGACTCCGGACAAGCAGCGGAGCCCGGACAACCTGCAGAATCCAGCCATCCGGCAGGGACAGGCTCGGCGGAAGAACCGGCCCAGCCGAACGCCGGCAGCACCGGCGGCACGGCACCGAACTACGCAGTGCCCGCTCCCCCGCAGAACTTCTTCAACTGGATCCGAAGCCAAGGCATCAGCCGCGGCCGCGACCGGTGGATGGGCGGCGTGGCCAGCGGCATCGCGCACCGCTTCGGCATCGATCCATTGATCGTCCGTGGCATCTTCATCATCCTCACACTCTTCGCCGGCATCGGCATCCTGCTCTACGGCCTCACCTGGGCGCTCCTGCCCGAACCCGATGGCCGCATCCACGCCCTGGAGGCCGGAGCAGGGCGTTGGTCCGCAGGCATGACCGGCGCCCTCATCACAACCATCATCGGATTGCCAAGCCTTGGCCACGGCGTTTGGGGCTGGGGCTGGAACGGCGTTCCAGGAATCCTGTGGACGCTGTTCTGGGTAGGCGGCATCATCTACCTGGTCTACTTCCTGGTCCAGCGCAGCAAAGCCCGTAACGGAAGGCAGACTCCGGCCGGCCATTACGGCGCGGTTCCCTATAGCGCAGGTCCGTACGGCTCAAGTGCTTACGGGGCCGGTGCTTACGGGACCGGCGGGGCCGGGACCGGCGGGGCCGGGACCGGCGGCCCGGCAACCCCCTCGGGCCCTGTCAATCCCGCGGGTCCCTACCCGCCGGCTGGCGTTCCCAACCGCCCCGAGCGGCCGAGGCGGCAGGGACCAGGCGCGGCTATCGTAGCGGTCTCAGCGGGAGCAGCCCTGCTGGCCGGAGGAACGCTCAAGCTGCTCGACGCCGGCCATGTCATCCAACTGGGCGACGCGGCCAACGCGGTGGTCTGGGCCACCGGCGCAGCAGTCCTTGGCCTCGGCATCCTTGTTGCGGGGCTTCGTGGCCGCACATCGGGGCTGCTCGGCTTCCTGGCCGTTGCGACGCTGGTGATCGGGGGCATATTCAATATCGCCCCCGCCGCAGACCACTTCCGTCTCCAGAATGCTCAATGGAACCCGGTGAGCATCGACGATGCGCGCAAAGGCTTCGACATTACCGGGGCCAACGGGACGGTTGACTTGACCAAGCTGAACCTGAGCGCACCGCTGAGTTCCGACGTCGTGGTCCCGATGGACGTGACCGCAAGCAACATCAAGCTCCTCATCCCCGCGACCGTGCCGGTGGAGGTCCAAGCAGACATGACCTTCGCGAACCTCAAGCAGGACGGCAGCGCCGTCACCCAAAGCAACGGTGGCACCCGGGACAGCTTCAACACGGACAAGCCCGGCGCCAAGCTGGTCGTCAAACTCAACGGCACCTTCAGCAATGTGACCGTCCAGGAAGGAAACTGACATGAGCAGGCACGAACCCACACGGGCATTTGAAACGGCGCCGGCACCGGAACCCACGGCGCAAGCCTCCCGGGCCAGGGTGAGCACGGTGGTCTGGGGGCTGATTGTGCTGGCACTCGCAGCTTTGATCATCATTTCCAAGCTCGGCCTCGTGGCGCTCAACGGCAACTATGTACTGATCGGGCTCATGATCGGGGCCGGCACGGCACTCGTGATCGGCGGCCTTGTGTCGGCCCGCTCCCGAAAGGGCAGCGGATCCGGCCCGGACTCCGGGGCCGGCGCCGATTCCGGCCACCCGTAACAAGCAGCACGTGACAAAGCAGCCACAACAGGGAAGGCTCTAGCCATGAACAAGTTCTTCAGCATCGTACGGGGCACTTCTGCCTGCTACCCGGGCCCGCCGTGATGATTTATGTGGTGGCTTGGCTGCTGCTTCCCAACCAAAGCGGCACCATTGCGCTGGAATCCTTCCTCAGCCAGCGCTCGCAAGGCAGGAATTAGCACTAGCACGGCCCCGGGTTTACGGGCCGGCGGGTTCACCAGCGCTCCGCCAACCCGGCGGGGCGCTGCGCTCGTTAAGCCGGGTTCCATAAGCCGGTCATTCAGGCCGGGCTCGCCCGTCCGATTTCCACGTTGTTTCAAAAGTCTCATCCCCGGCGACGGTCATGTTTGTGTCCCACCCCACATTGCCCCCTACAATCGTTGTGAGCTCAGCGTGGCGCTCTGCACGTATACCTCCTAGCCAGGATTTGAGCCCTCATGAAAATTGGAATCCTTACCAGCGGTGGCGACTGCCCCGGACTGAACGCCGTCATCCGCGGCGCCGTCCTCAAGGGAATTGCCATTCACGGCCAGGAATTCGTCGGTTTCCGGGACGGTTGGCGAGGCGTCGTGGAGGGCGACGTCATCGACATTCCCCGCACCATGGTCCGCGGTATCGCCAAGCAGGGTGGAACCATCCTCGGGACGTCCCGCACCAACCCGTTCGAGAACGGCGGCGGGCCGGATGTCATCAAGGCCCACATGGACCGCCTCGGCATCGACGCCATCATTGCCATCGGCGGCGAAGGCACCCTGGCTGCCGCGAAGCGCCTTACCGACGCCGGGCTAAAGATCGTCGGCGTCCCCAAGACCGTGGACAACGACCTCGACGCCACCGACTACACCTTCGGGTTCGACACCGCCGTCCAGATCGCCACTGAAGCAATCGACCGGCTCCGCACCACCGGAGAATCCCACCACCGCTGCATGATCGCCGAGGTCATGGGACGCCACGTCGGCTGGATTGCCCTGCACGCGGGCATGGCTGCCGGCGCGCATGCCATCCTGATCCCCGAGCAGAAGGTCAGCATCGAGCAGATCACCGAGTGGGTCCAGGAGGCCCACGATCGTGGCCGCGCGCCGCTGATTGTTGTGGCCGAGGGGTTTGTTCCCGAGCACATGGAAGCCCCGCACTCCGAACGCGGACTGGACACCTTCGGCCGGCCCCGCCTGGGTGGCATCGCCGACCAGCTCGCCCCCGAAATCGAGGCCCGCACCGGCATCGAGACCCGCGCCACGATCCTCGGCCACATCCAGCGCGGCGGCGTCCCCTCGGCTTTTGACCGCGTCCTGGCCACCCGTTTGGGCATGGCAGCCATCGATTCCGTCGTGGAAGGCCGCTGGGGAACCATGGTGGCCCTCAAGGGCACGGACATCGAGCACGTGGGTTTCGAAGCTGCCCTCGGCAAACTCAAGACCGTCCCCCAGAACCGCTACGACGAAGCCGCGGTACTGTTCGGCTGAGCGATCGGAACCCTCGTCAAAGGGGCGTGATTTGCTCGTCACAGGCAACCAGCCGTTCGAAGGGGGAACCACGGTGGGGGCCTCCGTTGGCAGGGGAAAGCACCACCCGGCCCGAAAGAAGGGGACGAGCACCGGGATCCCCCGGCGCCCGTCCCCCACTTGCTAGGCGCTGATCGTCTAAACGGAGCGCCAGAGCCGTTTCAGGAGTTGCTTCGCAATCGGGCCAGCACCCTGCGGGACCTTACACATTGATTTCGCGGAGCGGTCCTCGGCTATGGGCAGTCTGGTCCCACGTGGCTGACGCAGCCTGGATGGCGGCGCCTACGATGCCGGCGTCGTTCCTGAGCTTCGCGGGGACGATGCGGGTCTTCAGGTCGAGGTGGGGCAGGTATTCGTCGGCTCTTTGGGAGATGCCTCCGCCCACAATGATGAGCTCGGGCGAGAACATGAACTCAAGTTCAGAAAGGTAACGTTGCAAGCGGACGCTGTATTCTTGCCAGCCCAATCCGTCACGTTCCCGGGCCACGGCGGATGCCCTGGTTTCAGCGTCGTGACCATCGATGGAAATGTGACCGAGCTCGACATTTGGCACGACGTTTCCGTCGAAAATCAGAGCCGACCCGATCCCAGTGCCCAGGGTGATGACCAAAACCGTGCCGCACGTCCCCCTGCCGGCGCCGTAGCGGGCTTCCGCGAGTCCTGCGGCGTCGGCGTCGTTCAGGACGGCGACTGGCCGCCGAATGCGATCGGAGAAATCGGTGCCGATGTTGAAATCGATGAAGGTCCTGTCCATGTTTGCCGCTGATCGGGACGTGCCGTGCTGGACGATGCCCGGAAAGGTTACGCCAACGGTTGAATCATGTCCCGCTTTGCTTCCCGCGGCGAGTTCGTCCACGAGTTGCCGAACAACATCGCCGACGGATTCTGGATCAGCCGGTTGGGGCGTGGCTAGACGGACGCAACCCCCAGGGATCTCGCCAGTCTCGAGGTTGACGATCCCGCCCTTGACGCCGGTGCCACCGATGTCAACGCCGATGAAATGGGCGCCTGTCATGTTTGTAGGCATATTGTTCCGATTCATTTCGAGCCGGCCGCAAGCATTGCTGCTGCGCTGAGAGTGCCTAAGGCCGGCTGGGACATGTGTCGACCTTCCTGGGGTCACGTTCAATGACGGGCTCGAGGACTTCATCGATCTCCTTCAGGAGTGCATCCTCCAACGTCAGCCCGGCTGCCTTCGCGTTTTCCTTGATCTGCTCAGGTTTGGATGCACCGATGATGGCGGTGCATACGTTCGGGTTTTGTAGCACCCACGCCAAAGCGAGGGTGGCTAGCGGAATTCCCGCGCTTGCTGCCAAGGGGTGAAGATTCTGGACCCTGGTGAGAACGCCATCGCACAGCCACTTAGCCATTGCGTCCTTGCCGCCGTTTTCATCGGCGGCTCGGGAACCGGCAGGGGCGCCCTCTGAAGGTGAATATTTGCCCGTGAGGACTCCTTGGGCCAGCGGGGACCAGACGATCTGGCTTATCCCAAGCTCTTCACTGGCCGGGATGATTTCAGGTTCAACAACCCTCCACAGCATGTTGTACTGGGGTTGGTTGGAAACCAGCCCGATGTTGAGTTCCGTTGCCAGGGCCGCCGCTGACCGGATCTCATCCGCGGTCCATTCGGAGACGCCGATGTAGTGGGCTTTGCCGGCACGCACGACGTCGGCGAAAGCCTGCATCGTTTCCTCGAGGGGTGTCTCGTAGTCGAATCGGTGTGCCTGGTAGAGGTCCACGTAGTCTGTTTTGAGCCGGCGGAGGCTTCCATCGATGGCTTCCATGATGTGTTTCCGGGAAAGTCCGCGATCGTTCTTTCCCGGGCCTGTGGGGAAATACACTTTTGTGAAGATCTCCACGCTTTCGCGCCGGATTCCGGCAAGCGCCGAGCCGAGGGCGGCCTCGGCCCGGGTCTCCGCGTATGCGTCGGCGGTGTCAAAAGTACTGATGCCGGCGTCCAGGGCAGCGTGCACGCATTGTCGTGCCAGGTCGTCATCAATCTGTGCCCCGTGCGTTAGCCAGTTGCCGTATGCGATCTCGCTGACATACATGCCGCTTCGACCGAGTTTTCTGTATTCCAAGGACTTCCTTCGAGTTGGGTGTCCGGGGTTGGCTCTTCCGCGTTGAGGAACCGGTTCCCCAAACCCGGAAGAGCCGACCGTCGGGTCTTGTTAAGCCGTGGGGGTGAAAACGTCCTTCATCTCGTCCCAGGCTTCCGCCCTGACGAAGACAGGAACGCGGTTCAGTGGCGCGGATACCTCGACGGTTCGCTGGCCGGCGTATGTTTCCCCTGTCCAGGCATCGAGCCAGTTGCCGCCGGGAAGGTAGGCCGTCCAGCTGCGGGCTCCCTCCTCGGTGACGGGGGAGACAAGGAGGTCTTCACCGAGCATCCATTGCAGGGGGTGCTTCCACACCTCGTCGTCTTTGCTGTGCTCGAAGTACAGCGGGCGCATGAGGGGGGCTCCGGTGTCGATGGCCCTGCGGGCCTGCCGGGCCAGGTAGGGAATAAGGCGTTCGCGCAGTTCGACGAGCTCACGGAAAACGGGGATAACAGTTTCATCCCCGGATCTTTCCTGGATGTTCCACGGAGTGCGGTCCCGGGATGGCTTCCGGTGGTGGTTGAACTCGGAGTGATACTGCATGATGGGCACGAATACTGCTGCGGCGGCTGACCGCAGGTACAGTTCTGAGGTCGGGACGTCGCCGGAGAAGCCGGCGAAGTCCCAGCCCCAGTACAAGACTCCGCATGCTGACGCGGAGAGTCCGGCAAACAGGGACCAGCGGAATGCATCCCAGGTGGAATTCTCATCCCCGGCCCAGAAGGCTCCGTGGGCCTGGGAACCGGTGAAACCCGCGCGGCTGAAGGTGACAGGTGCCTTTCCGGCGGATTCAAGAAGGTCACCGTAGGCCCTGGCGTACGCGACAGGGAAGAGGTTGTTTCCTTCGTCTCCGCGCATTCCGTTCAGATACTGGAGTTCTTCGCCCCAGGCGTGTTCTCCACCGTCGGTTTTGAAACCGTCGATGCCGATTTCTTCGACGAGATAGCGTCGCTTCTCCGTCCACCATCGGGCGGCTTCCGGGTCTGTCAGGTCCGGCATCAGGCTGAGGGGGAACCACCATCCGCGGTTTCGATAAGGGCGCAGGCTGCCGTCAGGGGCCTCCTCCCGGATGAGCCGGTCTTCACGAATCGCGGCTTCAGCGTCGAATCGGGCTTGGCCTTGCGGGTGGGGTCGCATTTTGATGAGCGGAATCTGCCACAGGACCACCCGGATATCCCGGGCGTGAAGGTCGTCGACCATGGCCTTCGGATCCGGCCACGCACCATGCTCCGGGAAGGTGAAGTCGCTGAGACGGTGCGGTGAGCCATCGGAACTCGGCTCGTATTCAGCGTCGCGGAACGCAGTGAACGTGGACTCGTCGCTCCACGCCTCGATGACGACCGATCCGACCGGAATCCCGGTGTCCCGGTGCCGATCCATCTGTCGCATGACTTCTGCTTGGGTATTCCATTCGTTACCGCTGGCCCAAAGCTTGAACACCCAATCGGGCAACTCCTTGGCGCTTCCGGCGACGGACAGGAAGGACTTCAGGACCGCCGTCGGCGTTCCTTCGAAGAACCTCAGGTTCAGAAGAGTGTCCCCGTTCAGTGGTTCGGGGCCGACTTCGGCTTCAATGATGAGCCGGTTTTCGTCGGAGGCCCCGATGTCGTACCACGTGCGTCGGGAAGTTTCGACGTGGAATCCCCAGCCGTCGCCCCCTACCACGTGGGCGAAGGGCATCGGCAGGTAGGTCTTCCGGTTCGCTCCCTGGCTTTTGTATTGCTCGAAGACGACCGCGTCCAGCTTGGTCCCGCGGTGGTCGAGGGCATCAAAGCGTTCTCCAAAGCCGGTGACACGCTCGTTCAAGGCCAAGGGGAGAGCGAAGCGAACACGCAAAGCCCGTGCACCGTCATGTAACGCTTCAACGGAGTCGGCGATCACACGGTCTGGTCCAATGACTCTAAGGACCTCGTTGGCCGGAGTCCAAGTGGCGGCACTGTAGCTGAACCATCGAGTCCTTTCCGTCCCGCCGTTGCGGGTCTGGGCCGTGAATCGGTACCGGTATGTCGTCTGTGCCTTCGCCGGCGAGAGGGTTATCTGCCAGCCCCTGGCTGAACGGGCGAGTTTGGCCTGAGCTGATGCCAGGTGCCCGCCATCGATGACCTGTCCGCGTGATGCCGCCGGTACTTGCGCGAGCGGTTCGGTCGTCTTCGTGACAGTGCCGTCGGGGCCGGTGACTTCGAGCTCGCAGACCACGTCGGTCAGTTCCGGCGAGGTTCGTACGCCCAAGGTGACAGGCTCCCCTGCGACGGGATGGGACGGGCTGCGCTGATCGGTGTCATCCACATATGGATGGCCGGAACCGAATGGCTTGTGACGGATCATTGAGCGTTCTCTTTCGATGCTGTGGCCGGAGTCGTTTCGGCAGTGTCGTACGGGACGCCAAGGGCGATGGCGAGACGGATGAACATGGCGTGGCTCCACAACAGCGGGTTTGCCGAGGAACCCCAGCGCTCGTTCCAAGGTTGAAGAAAATCGGGGTCAAGAAGGTGATGCTCGACTTGTTCGGGAAGTTCGTCGTTCGCGTCGGCGGTCGACGCGGCCCATTCCAGGAGCTCATGTGCTCTGGTTCGGTTTCCGGAAGCGGCGTGGGCGAGGCCGAGGAAGCAACTAAGCAAAGGCCATTGGCCGCCGCCGTAGTAGGTGTCAGCAAGATACCGGTGAACTCCGTTGTCGACGGTGAGCTGCTCCTCGATGACCGCGATGGTCCCTGCGCTCAAGGGACTGTGCGGGGGCAGGAAGTTCATCGGAGCAATCAGCGAGAGGAGACTGGCGTCAACCGTGTCTGTTCCCAGCCATTTCGTCAGATGGTTGTCCCGGACACCGTCAACTTGGACTCGTCGGCGGATCCGGTCCGCGGTGGAAGCGGCCCGTTCTGACAGCGATTCCTCGAGTATCCCGGTTTGGGCGATGCTGGCCAGTCCGGAAGCAATGCAACCCAGAGTGCTCACGTGCACGTGCTGGGCAGCTTCTTCCCACCAGTCGTAGCAGGGCCGTTCCCAGGATGCAGAAAGATAATCGACGGTGAGTGCAATGGCCTCGTCCCACCGGGCCAGTGACCGGTCATGGCGGGCACTGTGCTCAGCCAACGCCCAAAGCCACGTACCGTATCCGTCGAGCTGGAAATCCCACCAGTCATCGCTTCCTTCGGCCCCGTCGAGGGTGAAACGCGTGGGCAGCATTTGGTCACCGGCGACCGGTCGGCCGGACAGGCTTTCAGCTACGATCCGGCGGATCCTTCCCGCACGGGAAGTCAAGGCTGTCGAGCACCAGTCGAAGAACCGTTCGGCGGATTCGATGTGCCCGGCCGCGGACATGGCGTCGGCGATGTACGAGCCGTCGCGGAACCAGCAGTACCCGGCGTAGGCGGAAAACGACGGGCTGGCAGGGTAAGCGCCACCTGGGGTCTGCTGTTCCAGGATGAGCCGGATGCCGGCCTGGACTACCGAACGGACAGCGGGATCTCCGTTGCGCGTAACCGTTGAACCTTGCATTGATTTGTCGATCATTGGCTTCTCTTTCAGATGGTGAGCGGGTCGCGGTGCCGGCAGCTCACGGCGTTACTGCGGCCCGCTCACCGGCCTTGTTCGGGCTGTGCCCGGCCTATTTCAGCAGGGCGTTGATTTGGTCCGCGGCACCCTTCAGGGCATCGCCAGCAGTGGAGCGCTTCGCTTCGACTTCGCCAAGAGCGTTGGTGATGATGTCGACCATTTTTTGCTGGTTGTCTCCGATGACCGGTGGGAGCGCGACGTTGTCAAGGGCGTCGAAAATGGCCTTGCGGTTTGCCGGCTTGTCCTTTGCCAGATAGGGCTTCAGGACTGAGTCATCGGAGGTGGCCGGGAGCTCCCATCCGGCGCCGATGCGGGTCTGTGCCATGACCTCTGAACTGGTCATGTATTCGGCCCATTTCTGGGCTGCAGCCTTGTTCTTCGAGTTGGCAGAAACCCCGATCGCGTTCGAGAACTCCGCACTTGCCTTCTGCGTGTCTCCGGGTTCGACGGCGATGTCCCAGTTTTTGGGTGAATCGGCGAAGCTGCTGGCCACCCAGATGCCGCTGTGAAGCATGCCAAGTTTGCCGTCTTTGAACAGCTTCGTGTCGAAGTCCGGGGTCCCGGCGCCCTGGGCGGGTGTAGGCATGGTGGTTCCGCTCTTGCCTGCCAGCCATTCGGCCGCCTTGATGCCCTGGGGCGAGTTGAAGGCGACCGACTTGCCGTCGTCGTTGAGGAATTTGCCGCCGGTTTGGGCCAGTGCTTTGTAGAACTCGTAGAAGCTCACGTTCTGGAAGTCTCCATAGACGCCCGCGGTGCTGTCTGTGATCTTCTTCGCAGCGGCCGTCTCATCAGCCCAGGTCCAGCTGGACGTGGGGTACGCGACCTTGGCGGCGTCGAAGAGTGCCTTGTTGTAGTAGAGGACGACGTCGGAGAAGGAGCTGGGCAGCGCGTACTGCTTGCCGTCTGACTGGTAGGACTGCAGCAGGGACTGCTTGTACTTGGAACCGTCAACTCCCTCGAGAGGTGCGACCGCCCCATTGGCCACGTACGAACGAAGGTTCGCGTACTCAATGTCGAAAGTATCGGCTTGCGTCCCTGCGGCCAGGTCCGTCTGAAGAGCCGTGGCGTAGTCCTTGTAAGGCAAGGTAGTGACCTGGACCGTGATGTTCGGGTTGGCCTTTTCGAAGGCCTGAACGATGGTGTCCAGGTTCTTTTCGTTGCCTCCGTTCGAGATGAAGTTCGAGTACTTGATGGTTACTTTTTCGGTGCTTGAAACATTTGAGCTTGCCGCCGTCCCACAGCCTGACATGGCCAGAATTGCGGCCAGGGCGAGGCCTAGAGCGGCCAGGGGCTTCTTGTTCATGTGTATCTCCATTGATAGGTGAGGAAACTGGCCGATCCGGTCTATTTGAGTCCGGTGCCGGCAACCCCTTGGATGATGTACTTCTGGGTGAAGATGTAAAGGGCAAGCATTGGAAGGATGCTGACCACAGATCCGGCCATAACGATGTCCCACTGGGTGGTGTACTGGCCTTGCAGGCCTGCCAGCGCCACGGGAAGGGTCTTCATTGCGGGAGTGCGGAGGATGATCAGCGGCCAGAGGAAGCTGTTCCAGCTGTTCAGGAACGCGAACACCGTCAGTGTCGCCAGAGCCGGCCGGACCAAGGGAAGCACAATGAGGCCGAAGATACGGAAGTGGCCAGCCCCATCCAATGTCGCGGCCTGATCCAGGTCCTGCGGCACCGAATTCATGGCCTGCCGCAGGAGGAACACGCCGAAGGCGCTGGCGATCCCCGGCAACAGCACGCCGAGATAGGTATCGATAAGACCCAGGCTCTTCATCTCGACAAACAGCGGGACAACCAGCACCTGCATCGGGATCATCATGGTGGCCAGATACACCGCGAACACTGCGTTGCGCCCCTTGAACGGCATCCGGGAAAAGACGTAGGCGGCCAGTGAGCTGGTGACAAGCTGGAACACCGTGGTGAGGACGGCGAGGATCAGGCTGTTGAGTACGATCTGGGCAAACGGGAGCCGTTGGAGCAACTGAGCGTAGGCGGACAGTGAGGGATTCTCCGGAATCAGTTGCGGCGTCGCTGAGAGGCCTGCGCCGGGGCTGATGGACGTGACGAACGCCCAAAGAAATGGGAAGACCATCATGAGGGCGCCAACGAGGACGAGGATGTTCAAGGTGATCGAGGGACGCTGCTTACGCATAGTGCACCCATTTCTTTTGACCGCGCACCTGAATCAGAGTGATGACCAGGATGAAAAGGAACAATAGCCATGACAGGGCGGATGCCTCGCCGGCCCTGCCGTAGCGGAACGTGAGGTCGTAAATCTGCTGGACCACCACCTGGGAAGAGTTGTTGGGGCCGCCTCCGGTCATGGCATAGACCTGGTCAAAGACCTGGAAACCGTTGATCAGTGACAACACGATGACAAAGAAGGTCGACGGGGAAAGCATGGGAAGAGTAATGCTGAACAGCCGCCTCCACCGGCCGGCGCCATCGACAGTCGCGGCCTCATACAAGTCCTCCGGAATGGCCTGGAGGCCGGCGAGCAGAATCACCATGACAAAGCCGAGGTCCTTCCACGCGGACGCCACGATGATCGAAGGCATGGACCATGCCGGGTCTGTCCACCACCCGGCCCCCGCCACCCCGATGAGTCCAAGCAGCCAGTTGACGATTCCCGTGCTGGGATTCAGCAGCCAGCGCCAGACAAGGGCAACGACGATCCAGCTCGTCACCACCGGGAGGAAGTAGAGTCCGCGCATCATGCTGCGTCCCTTGATTCGGGAATTGAGTGCAAGCGCTATGGCAAGCCCGCCGATATAGACAAGCGGCAGGTATCCGACGATGTAGTAGACCGTGTGCAGGAAGGCACCCTGCGTGCCGGGGTCGCTGATGAGCTTGCTGTAGTTCCCGAGGCCCACCCATTTCATCGGGCCGACCAGATTCCATTGGTTCAGGCTGATCCACAACGCGGAAAACATGGGAATGATCGTGAAGAACAACAGTGGCAACGCGCTCGGGATGAGGAAAGCTGCGATAGTCAGTCCGTATTTGAGACGTGGGCCGATGGCTTTGCGCCGAATCCCGGGTCCCCGGTAGCGCTTCGTTGCTGCCGCGGGTCCGGGGTTGCCGGACCTCGAGTCTTGTAGTGCGGTCACAATCCTCCGACCTCCGCCGGTACGTGGGTGAGCCGGGCGCGAACCTGTCTCCCCTGCTCACCTGAACTTTCTTCGCTGTAGAAGGGCGCAGACGCAACGAGCGCGGCTGCTCCGCGCGCCCAGGCCTCGTCGTCCCAGGACTCGACGATCACGGGGATGCTCCGGCGGTCCGCCGTCAGTACACCCCGGAAAGATCGCTCGAATTCTGCTGCCCAGTGGCGCCATGCGCGGGTTCCTTCCCCGCTGACAATGACAATCTCCGGATCCAGGATCTGCACGAGACCGGCGACGATTCGACCCAGAGGCTGACCGGCTTCCCGGAAAATATCCTGGGCGAGGGGGTCGCCGTCGTTTGCGCGCTCTTGCAGATCTGCCATGGTGGCGGACGACGAAATAATTCCGGATTGCCGCGCCTGCGCGACGAGTGTCCTTTCCCCGATCAGTGCCTCAATGCATCCGTGGTTGCCGCATGTACAAAGAGGTCCATCCGCCACTGCCGGTATGTGACCGATTTCGCCGGCACCGCCCCTGCTGCCGCGCACGACGGCGCCGCCGGTAACAAATCCCGCACCGACGCCTTCGCCGATCGTCACAACCAGAAACTCGGCGTGCTCGCGGCCCGCCCCATAGAGCCGTTCGGCTACAGCGAGGGCGTTGACATTGTTTTCCACCAGGACAGGAACATGCAGTTCCCGGCTCAGTACGGCTCCCAGCGGTACCTGCCGCCACCCGAGGAGGCTTGAATCAACCACACCGCTGCCTTGCGCGTCCACCGATCCGGGAACACCGACACCTATTCCCAGAAGGGGGGTGACCCGGTCTTCGCCAACGAATGAATGGACGAGCGAGACGACGTCGGAAAGCGAAGTGATCGAGGAAGCGTCGTATGCCCTATTGTCTGACCGGACTACATGCCCGCTAAGTTCCGTTTCAACGAAGGCGACGTGGTCCTTCGAGATCTTCATACCGACCACGCGCCCTGCGGCGGTGGCCAGGCCCAGCATCCGGGCAGGACGACCGCCGTTGGAGGGAGACATTGACAGCTCCCTGACGAGGCCGTCCGCGATGAGCTCTTTGATGAGCTGGGTCATGAGAGCCGGGGACACGCTGAGTGCCCTTGCCAAGTCAGCCCGGGAAGCGCCTCCGGAGGTACCAAGAAATGCCAGGATCGCAGACCGCGTAACGTCAGCGTTGCCGCTCGGCCGAACCATTGTTTTCTCCTTTATTTACGACTAAATGAAGATTAGAACTATGAGGCAGCTCACGTCAAGGGGTAGGCATGGGCGGGGTGATCGACGGGCGCCTGTTCCGGGGTAGCCGCGGGGGTGCCGGCGGAATAGTCCGCATGGCCCGCCGCGGCCCGGCAAGATCGACCACGAGGCCGTGAGCGCGCACCAACAATAGAAGCCGGAGAGTGTCAGAGGGCCGCTCCTGAAGTAATCGGAGCGGCCCTCCTGCAGGACCATGCTGCCTGGCCGGAGGCCGAACGCCTCGTCTGGGTCCCGCTTCCAACAGCAAGCGCGGAAGTGCAAGCAGGCGATTCCTCTTCCGATTCCAGGACTGCCTAGACTCGATGTCATGGAACTTGATGCGGGATCGGCGGAAATTGTGCTGCTGGCCTGGGCCCGGCATTTAGGGTTCGACGACGAGGCCTTCAGTTTCGTCTCCGGCTCGCCTGCCGCCCGCGGCGAGGAGCGTCTTGTCCGGGAAGATGACGACGCGGGCTCCATCACCTTCGTGAGGCTCTTTGGCCGTTCCGCTTTGGTAGGCCCGGCATGGGCGGTGGCAGCCGCCGTCGAGCTCTCGGACGATCAACTGAGCGAGCACTCCGCACTGTTGCGGATCAGCCGCGAACACGGCGGCCATGGTCTCGGGACGTCGGCGCTACTGTTCGCCGACGACCTTCCCCTCTTCCAGCCGGGCGGCGAAGTCACCGTCTCCCACGGCCATCCGGAGGCGATCGAGTTGGAGGGCAGATGCCCGCCGGACGATGTCAATGAAGTCCACCTCTCAAGGATGGACCATCATTTCACCGTGATGGATGGCAACGAACCGGACCGCAAACCGGTGGCCTGCGGCGCCTATGCAGAATGGCAGGGGATCCTCGCAGACATGGGGGTCCTGGTGCCGCCGGAATTGCGCAGGCAAGGACTCGGAACCCTCGCTGCTTCGATCGCGGCCCACGAGGCGCTCGCCTCGGGCCTGACGCTGCAGTGGCGGACCGCGCTTGATAACCGGGGTTCCATGGCCCTGGCCAGAAGGCTGGGATTCGTCGACGGCGGTATCCAGACCTCCGTGCTGCTCCGCTGACACCCCCTCTTGCCCGCGAGTTGGCAGGTGATGCCCTCAAAATCGCATTTTGAGGGCATCATCTGCCAGTTCGCGCGGGCTAACCGTCTTGCGAAACAGTCTCAGCCTTGGCTGCGGCCGGAGAACCCCAACCCTGGACGGCCTTGGGCTTGCCGAAGAACAACGCCGCTACGGCGCCCAGCAGAATCGCAAAGGCCGGCAGCAGGACCGACTGGCTCATCGCCGTCGAGAAGCTGTCATGCAGGAATTCAGGCAACTTGCCGGTGAATCCACCTTCACCTGCCGGGGCGGCCCCTGGCGGAGCCGCGGGCAGCTCTGCCGCTAGCCGGGACTGGATGAGCGCGGCAATAGCGGCCGATCCCAGCACCGCACCGATCTGGCGCGTCGTGTTGAAGACACCGGAACCGGCTCCCGCCGAGCGCGGCGGGAGGTTGCGGGTAGTCGCGTTGGAGACCGGGCCCCAAATGAAGCCGTTGGCCACACCCTGAAGGGCGCTGGGCAGCAGGAACATCCAGATGGGAGTGTCCGGCTTCAGGAGCGTCCCGGTCCAGAACAAGGCCCCGGACAGGCAGACGAGGCCGAAAGCGGCGAACCAGCGTGGGTTGATGCGGTCGATCAGCTTGCCAACGAAAGGTGCCAGCGCGCCGGAGATCACGGCCATGGGGATCATGAGCAATGCGGACTGAGTCGGGGACAAACCGCGGACTACCTGGTAGTAGAAGATGGTGGGCAGCGGGAACGCAGTGATGGTGAAGCCCACCGCCATGATGGTGGTGTTGCCCAAGGAGAAGTTGCGGTCCTTGAACAGCCCCAACGGCAGCAAGGGTTCGCCGCCGCGGCGCTCCAGGAGCCACTGCCACAATACGAACACGGCCAGGACAACAAGCCCGGTGATGATCAGTCCCCACACGGTAATGGGTCCGCTGACGGTGCCCCACCTGTAGCTTTGGCCTTCCTGGATGCCGAAGACCAGCAGGAACATGCCTACTGCGGACAGCAGCACACCCACGACGTCGAACTTGTGGCTGTGCGTGGTCAGCTTCGGTACCAGCCTGGTCACGAGGATGAAGGCAACGACGCCGATGGGAACGTTGACGAAGAAGATCCACTGCCAGCCGAGGCCGTCAACCAACACACCACCGAGGATCGGGCCGATGAGGATGGCCATGCCGGCCGTGGCTCCCCAGAGGCCCATGGCCGCGCCGCGGCGGTCCGGCGGGAAGATCCGGGTGATGACGGCCATGGTTTGAGGCGTCATCATGGCCGCGCCGATTCCCTGAACCACCCGGGCAGCGATCAGCGTGCCGATGTCGCCCGAGAGGCCGCACCACAGCGAAGCCAGGGTAAAGACCACGAGGCCGATCAGGTAGAGGTTCTTGGGCCCGAAGCGGTCACCGAGCCTTCCGGTGATCAGCAGCGGTACGGCGTAGGCGAGGAGGTAGGCGCTCGTCACCCAGATGACGGCATTGATATCGGTATGCAGGCCCTCCATGATCCGTGGGTTCGCCACGGAAACAATGGTGGTGTCGATCAGGATCATGAAGAACCCGACCACAAGGGACCACAGTGCCGGCCACGGTTTAGCTACGTTTTCCATGGGATTCCTTTGACTGTGCTGAATTTCTTGCAAGTTCGCTTGGGCGACTAAGAGTGGGATGGGCTGTCACCATGGCAACTGCCCGCTTCGGAGATCACTTTGGAAGCTGCGTATCCAGTCGATTTCCGTCCGCAGCATGGTCTGTTGGTACTTGACGTCGATCCAGAACTTGGGCTCGACGCCTTTCGCAGCGACAGCTTCTTCACCCCGGACCAGGAAGTCGAGTTGGTTTTCCAGGTTCGCCACTCGACGGTCCAGGAGTTCGAGTACGACGCCGGACGGCAGGTTGTGTGCCTCGGCGATCGCGTGGGGGAAGACCGGGTATTCGTTCACGGGTTCCGCCAGCATGTCCTGGAGCCGCTCGGTCAGCGCGTCCCTGCCGGTCCCGGTGATTCGGTAAGTGGTGCGCTCGGGCCGGTTGCCGGCACGGTCGATCCCTGTGGACTCGACCAGACCCGCCTCTTCCAGGCGGCCGACTGTGTGGTAGAGCGTCCCCGGGCGGACTTTGACCAAGCGGTCCTCGTGGCGGGCCATCAGGAGCTGGTACATCTCGTATGGATGCATCGGCGCCTCGACAAGGAGGGCCAATGCAGCGACGCCAAGTGGAGTCAGCGCGGCTCGTGCCATTTCCTCATCCTCCGTACGAACTATTCCACAACAACTATTCCACATGGAATATTTGAGCGCAAGGCAACCGCCGCAGCGAGGCGGTCCATGCTATCCGAGCAGTCCGAGAATGTCCGTGCGGGCAAACATCCGGGCGGCCTCGCGCGCTGTGGGGGCGCCGGCGTCGGGATCGGCCCCGGCGTCGATCAGAACGCGGGCCACCTCGGTGTACCCCTTGAAAACTGCGCCGGCCAGCGGCGTCTGGCCACGGTCGTTCGCGCCGTTTGCCTCTGCGCCGTGGTACAGCAGAAGCTGAACGGTTTCAGCGTGGCCATGGTATGCGGCCAACATCAGGAGCGAGTCGCCCGCGGCCGTCCGCATTCCAACCGGCGCGCCGGCATTGAGGTAGCTGCGCAGGAGTTCCGAGTTGCCTTCCCTGGCGGCATCGAACAAGGTGTGCGCCAAAGCGATGGCCTCGTCATCGGCACCCGTCGCTTGCGCGTCGGCGCCCGTCGTTTCGCTCATCGGTGGGGTCCCTTCAGGAATCCGGTCTGACGCCCCACCACCTGTCCGGCATCGGGCGCAACGATTACTTCCTGGGCGGCCGGATAAGGCTCCTCACCGTCCAGCACGGTCAGCACTTCCTGCGGGTCTACAGACCGCTTGATGAGCGCCAGTCCTATTGCCCCCATCTCGAAGTGCTGGGCCACAGATGTCAGCGTACCGACCTTGCGCTCTCCGGCAAATACGACGCTGCCCGGCGCCGGGAGGGTGTGCTGCGAGCCGTCCAATTGGAGGAAGACGAGCCGCCGGGGCGGGTGTCCAAGGTTGTGGACGCGGGCGATGGTCTCTTGGCCCTTGTAGCAGCCCTTGGACAAATGGACCGAGGTCCGGAGGAGATCGAGCTCGTGCGGGATGGTCTTCTCGTCCGTCTCCGCGCCGAGCCGGGGACGCCAGGCGGCGATGCGGAGCGCCTCCGCGGCCAACGAACCGGCGAGGGCCATACCCTCAACGGCCGCTTCAAGCTCGGCCGCGGGAATGAGGTACTCGAACCAGGGACGCTCCAGGCCGGGATGGGAGCTTTCCTCCACCACGCTGTAGGAGTAGCCGCCGACGCCGATGTGCGGCCACGGGTCCTCCCAGACGAGCCGCCCGGACCAGGCGTCAACGGGCTTGGTTGAGCCGACGACGGCCCAATCGGCGGACACGTCGGCCACCTCGACGCGCAACATGAACCGCATTTTGTCGAGCCACTCCGCGAGCGGGGCGGCCTCGGCGGCCTCGACCAGCAGCCAGGTGGTCTCGCCGTCGTCCACCACGCGGGCGTCGAACTCGATGCGGCCCTGGATGGTGAGGAGCAAAAGCTCGCTGGAGACGCGCGGCTGGAGGTTGGTCAGTTGCTGCGAGGAAAGGGTGTTGAGCCAGCTGAGGCGGTCCGGTCCGGTGACCGTGACAACGCCCCGGTAGGAAAGGTCGACGACGGCGGTGCCGGCGGCGAGTGCGCGCTGCTCGCGCAGGGGCTCGCCGTAGTGGGCCGCGACGCCGGAGTCCTCGCCGCCGCCTTCGACAGCTCCGGGGCGCGACAATAGGGGGCTCTTGTAAGTCATATGTAGTAGAAGTCCTTGGGGCTCAGCGGTATTCCGGGTTTTCAAAATCGAAGCGCGTGCCGGCTTTCCACTCATCCGGGAGGTTGCCGTAGGCAGGAATGCCGCCTACGTCCTTGAGCATCCGGGCGTAGTGGAGCAGGTTCCAGGTCATGAAGGTGGTGTTCCGGTTGGTGAAGTCACTCTCGGGACCGCCGGATCCTTCGTCGAGGTAGCTGGGTCCGGGGCCCACGGCCCCGATCCAGCCGGCATCGGCCTGGGGCGGAATGGTGAAGCCGACGTGCTGGAGGCTGTACAGGACGTTCATGGCGCAGTGCTTGATGCCGTCCTCGTTTCCGGTGATCAGGCAGCCGCCGACTTTTGGATAGTAGGCCCATTGGCCTTTGCTGTTGAGCTGGCCCGAATGGGCGTAGAGCCGCTCGATGAGCTTCTTGGTCTGGGAGGAGTTATCGCCAAGCCAGATAGGACCGGCCACCACCACGATGTCGGCCTCCAGCACGGCCGGATACAACTGGGGCCATTCATCCGTGGCCCAGCCGTGTTCGCGCATGTCCGGATAGACGCCGGCGGCAATGTCGTGGTCCACCGTGCGGATTACGCGGGTACTGACGCCCTGCTTTTCCATGATGCGCCGGCTGATGGCTATCAGTCCGTCGGTATTGCTCACTTGCGGGGATGGTTTGAGCGTCCCATTGAAAAAGACGGCCTTGAGATCGTCATAGCGGGCGGGCTTTGTTGCTTCGTTCACTTGCTGCTCCCCTTTGGTTCGGACTGCGAAACGGGACGTTCAGTGAGACCTCTTCGGTGAGACCTTGAAGCCAGGAACACGCCCTCCTACTAGAGCTTGTTCAGGAAAGCCGAAGCATGGGCCTCGAGCGACTTACCCGGAGTGGACACATCCCAGCGCCACAACAGATTGCCATCCACGAGTCCGAAGATCCGTGTGGCCGCAGTGTATTCCTTGGAGTGGCCGCCGCGCATCACCATATCGGTGCTCATCTGGATCTGCGGCCCCTTGATTTGGCCGTAGTACAGCTCGCTGATGCCTCCGGGATGGGCGATCGTCACGGCGATGTCGAACCCGCCGTCCGCGTTCCGGTGGGCTTCGACGTCGTCGGCCGTCTTCAATACGGGGACAATCTCCGCGGGAATCAGGCCCGGGCCGCCGTCGGCATCGAGCATTTTCCGCTCCAGGGCCCAGAAGCCTGTCTCCACAGTGAGTGGCCGCAGCTTGGTGCCGTCCTCGTCGCTGAGCCAGCTTTCGGCGCGGTACTCCAGGTACGGCAGACCGTGGTGCGTAAAGGAGACATGCTGGATGAAGTGTTCCGAGTCTTCCTCGCCGCTTCCAAGCCGTCCCCGGCCTTCCCACTCACCAATGAGCCAGGAAAGGGGTACCAATTCGGGTGTCAGGTCGGAAGGGATTTCGATGGGCACAGCAATTACCTCAGTGGACCGGAAGGTACAGAAGCTCTACTTCTGGCCCTTGAAGAGACGGTAAACGACAAAACCAGCGAACCACGCCATCGAGAGGCTGGCCAGGCCGAGGAGGACAAGGAAGAAGATTTCAAATGCAAGTACGGACATGATGCCATCCTAACTGTTAGTAGATGAGTAGTTTGTCGATGAAGTAGGACAACGCGCCAACCGCCCAGACGGGGGCGACACCCATTCCAAGGACAGCCGGGAAATTCAGGCGGCCGAGCCGAAGCGTCACCATCCGGCGGAAACTGACCAGGACCGAAGCGATCGCGACGCCCACCACGATGGCAGCCACGATAGCGATGTTGGAGAACACCAGGCCGGCCAGCGGAGCCACCAGCCCGGCCGCCACGATGCCCAAAGGCGCCACGACCCGGTCCGGCCAGCGCAACAAGCCGGCGAGCAGGGCGACCGCCGCGCTGAGGGCGGCGACCAACACCATTTCCTTGATCCCGTTGAATCTCGCCCCCGCAATCCAGCCCGCGCCAAGGCAGCTCAGCAGGACGCCGGCGCAGCTACCAAGGGTGGATTCGAGCCGTTGGGCCTGGCCGGTTCCGCGAATCAGCTGCACGACGAACACCGCAATCACGCCTGCAGCGATGAAGGCGGGAGTTGCGTCGAGAAATCCGGGGGCTGGCATCAGTCCGGCTGCCAAGGCCGAACCAGCACCGCTCAGCCCGATCACCGCGGCAAGGGTCTTCTTGGCGGGAACCGCTAGAAAATGGGGCCAGCCGATGCCTACTGCGGCCGAGGCCAGAATTCCGACGGCGACCAGGCCTTCCGTGGGGCCGTAAGAGCTGGCGACGAAAACCGCGAGCGCCGCGAGGCCGACCACCCCGATGCTCCAAGACTTCACTGCGCCCCTGACCTCACTGTGTCCCTAACCTCACTGCGCCCTCGTGGGATCCTCGATGAGCCCCATTTCGTTCCAGGCTGCTAGCAACCTCCTGCCAATCCTGCCTTATGAGGCACGAATATGTCGCAAACAGGGGTTGAAGGTGACACGAATCCCTGACGTTGCAGGGGCCTTTGGGTATACTCGGTTGTCAACAGCGCTTCTTGTTGCAACGCTTCCGTTACAACGGAACCACGCCCCATAAGCAGCTACCGGCCGGTGGAAACCCGGTTCAGACGCCCGATGATGCGCGGACCGCCCATTGGAGGAACTATGTCGCACATCCTGCTCCTGACGAACAGCACCGGCTCGTCGGTAGACATCCTGCCCGCCTTGGAGCTATTGAACCACCGGGTCCACATCCTTCCGGCAGAGCCAACGGCCTTGCTCGAAACCGACCCCACCGACGTCGTGTTCCTCGATGCCCGCAAGGACCTCGTAGGAGCCCGCTCCTTGACCCAACTCCTCAAAGCCACAGGCTTGAGCGCCCCCCTGATCCTGATCCTCACCGAAGGCGGCATGGCTGCCGTCTCTTCCGCCTGGTCGGTGGATGACATCGTCCTCGACTCCGCGGGGCCGGCCGAAGTCGAAGCCCGGATCCGTCTGGCCGTGGCCCGTGCCATCCCCGGCGAAGAGGAGGCCAACACCGAGATCCGGGCGGCCGGCGTCGTGATCGACGAGGCAAGCTATACGGCCCGTGTGAACGGGCAGCCGCTCAACCTGACCTTCAAGGAGTTCGAACTCCTGAAGTACCTGGCCCAGCACCCGGGCAGGGTGTTCACGCGCCAGCAGCTTCTCACCGAGGTTTGGGGCTACGACTACTACGGCGGCACGCGCACCGTGGACGTCCACGTCCGGCGCCTTCGTGCCAAGCTGGGCGCGGACCACGAGAACCTCATCAGCACCGTCCGCAACGTCGGCTACCGGCTGACCTTGGCCCGCTTGCCGGAAGATGAGCTCACGGAGGCCTAGGCTTCGAAGCACAGGGAAGGCCCGGACTCAATGAGTCCGGGCCTTCCCTGTGTTCGAGTAGAGGAGTGCTTGAGTGGAGGACATACGGGTCGAACGTATCGAGGCCACCCCACTGGTGGATCCCCCTCGTATCCTGCTTCGCGAAGCCGGACGAGATATAGACCTTACACGGCCAGGACCGGGCCTGCAAAATCCATCCCGCCAAACCGGCCGGAGGCGTATAGCCTTGCAGCATGAGCCTTGCGCACCCGGAGAACTGGCCCGTCCTCGTCGTCAAAGGCGCGTCGGATAACGAGTTGTTGAAAGACATCAAGACACTCGCCGCAGCTGCCGAGGAGTCCGACGGCAATCCCCCGCTGTCCGAACAGACCCTGGTCATGCTGCGCGGAGCCGATGCCGGCGACCACTCTGTGCTCACGCTGGCCCTGTATGCCCCGGACGAGCAGTCCGATCCGGCGAGCGGGCAGGATCTGGCGGGAATCGCCGTCGTGGTTGAAGCGGACGACGGGACCGGGGTCCTGGAAATGGCAGTGCACCCCAGCTACCGCAACCAAGGCGTCGCAGGCCGGCTGCTGGATTCACTCCAGTCCAGCCGCGGGCTCGAGGGGCTGAACGCGTGGTCCCATGGGAACCACGAGGCCGCCGCGGAGCTTGCGGCCCGTTACGGCTACGGCCCGGCGCGCGAACTGTGGAAGATGCGGCTCATGTCCTCCACGGCGGAACTGCCCGACGCCGGCCTGCCTGAGGGAGTTTCACTGCGCGCCTTCGTGCCGGGCCAGGATGAGTCCGCCTGGCTGGCAGCCAACAAGGCAGCATTCGCCCACCATCCCGAGCAGGGTTCCCTGACCAGGGCCGACCTGGAAGCCCGGATGGCCGAGGACTGGTTCGATCCCGCAGGTTTCCTGCTGGCTGTGAACCCGGCCGGGGAGCTGCTCGGATTCCATTGGACCAAGGTGCACCCCCGGCGAGGACCCCATCCGGCTATCGGCGAGGTTTACGTCGTGGGCGTGACGCCTGCGGCCCAGGGGCTGGGGCTTGGCAAGGCGCTCACTGTCGCCGGGATCAGGTATCTCCAGAGCCACGAGTTGCACTCCGTGATGTTGTACGTGGATGCCGACAACACCGCGGCCGTTGCCCTGTACCAGACGCTGGGCTTCGTCCGCTGGGACGTCGATGTCATGTATGCGCCGCTAACCCGGAAGTAACCCGGAACCAAGGCGTATCTGAAAGGCTAGGAACATCTAGGATTCCGGCACGTGGAATCCTTGTAGGGTTGAATCAAACCCCGCGCTGAACGAAGGAGAGCCCGATGAATCCGGACCCGGTCGGAACCACCAAAACCGAGGTCAAGGGCGCAACCTTGCCTCCCCGCTTCGGATCTTCCGAAGTCCCGGCTGCGCGGGCAACCCAGGACCGCATCGACATTCCCGAGTTTGCGCCCTCCCTTGAGCCGGAAGGCGACATCACTCCGGACCGCTTCCTGGACCGTGAGCTGAGCTGGCTCGCATTCAACTCCCGGGTTCTTGAGCTTGCGGAGGACCCGGACCTGTTCCTGCTGGAGCGGGTCAATTTCCTCTCCATCTTCGCCTCGAACCTGGATGAATTCTTCATGGTCCGGGTTGCGGGCTTGAAGCGCCGCATCGCCACGGGACTTGCGGTGCCCTCCCCCGCCGGGCTGAGCCCGATCGAAGTCCTGGAGCAGATCGGCGATGCCGCCCGGAAGCTGCAGGAACGCCACGCGCGCGTGTTCGCCGAGCAGATCCGCCCCGCTTTGGCCTATGAGCACATCCACCTCATGCGCTGGGACGAACTCGACGACGAGGCCCAGCACCGCTTGAGCATCATGTTCGGCGAGAAGGTCTTCCCGATCCTCACCCCGCTCGCCGTCGATCCTGCACACCCCTTCCCGTATATCTCCGGCCTTTCCCTCAACTTGGCCGTGATTGTCCGCAACCCCGTGAGCGACAAGGAACTGTTCGCCCGTGTCAAGGTGCCGGACCAGTTGCCGCGGCTCGTCTCGATCGACGGACCGCGCGCCGGCGCGGTCCCGGGCCGCGTGGCACGATTCATCGCGCTCGAAGAGGTCATCGCGGTGCATCTGGACAAGCTGTTCCCCGGAATGGAAGTCATGGAGCACCACTCCTTCCGCGTCACCCGCAACGAGGACGTGGAAGTTGAAGAGGACGACGCCGAGAACCTCTTGCAGGCGCTTGAAAAAGAACTTCTGCGCCGCCGCTTCGGCCCGCCCGTCCGGCTTGAGGTCACCACGGACATCAACCCGAACATCCGTGCGCTCCTGGTGCGCGAACTCGGCGTCGAGGAATCCGAGGTCTACTCCGTTCCGGCTCCCCTGGACCTCCGCGGCCTGTCGGTCATCGGCGGAATCGACCGCGCCGACCTCCACTACCCGAAGCACGTACCCCACACCTCGCGGTACTTGAACGAATCCGAGACGTCCAAGGCAGCTAACGTCTTCGCGGCGATGCGTCGCCGCGATATCCTGCTGCACCACCCGTACGACTCGTTCTCGACGTCGGTCCAGGCCTTCCTGGAGCAGGCGGCGGCCGACCCCAAGGTCCAGGCCATCAAGCAGACCCTGTACCGCACCTCCGGCGATTCCCCCATCGTGGACGCGCTGATCGACGCCGCCGAGGCCGGCAAGCAGGTCCTGGCGCTCGTGGAGATCAAGGCCCGCTTTGACGAGCAGGCCAACATCTCCTGGGCCCGCAAACTGGAGCAGGCCGGCGTGCATGTGGTGTACGGCATCGTGGGACTCAAGACGCACTGCAAGTTGTCCCTGGTTGTCCGCCAGGAAGTGGATGGCCTCCGCAGGTACTGCCATATCGGCACCGGCAACTACCACCCGCGGACGGCCCGCTACTACGAGGACCTTGGCCTGCTGACCTCCAATGAGCAGGTGGGCGAGGACCTGTCCAAGCTCTTCAACCAGCTCTCCGGATATGCCCCGAAGTCGACTTTCAAGCGGCTCCTCGTGGCGCCGCGCTCGGTGCGGTCCGGGTTGATCGACAGGATCGAGACCGAGATCCGCAACGCCCGCGCGGGAATTGCCGCCAAGGTGCAGATCAAGGTCAACTCCATGGTCGACGAGGCCACCATCGATGCCCTCTACCGGGCATCCCAGGCGGGGGTGAAGGTTGACGTCATTGTCCGTGGCATCTGCTCGCTGCGCCCGGGAGTGCCTGGGTTGAGCGAGAACATCACGGTCCGCTCCGTCCTGGGCCGCTTCCTGGAGCACTCGCGGGTGTTTGCCTTCGCCAATGCCAACGATCCCGTGGTCTACATCGGCTCCGCGGACATGATGCACCGCAACCTCGACCGCCGGGTTGAGGCCTTGGTGCAGCTCTCCAGCCGCGAAGACACAGCCGAGGTCATGGACCTGCTGCGCCGTTACATGGACCCCGGCACTGCCAGCTGGCACCTCGACAACCAAGGCCAATGGACCAGGTTCCACCAGGCCGAAGATGGCACGCCGCTGTTGGACATCCAGTCCTGGCTGCTTGCCTCCCGGTCCCGCCAACGTGCAGTTGCCCGGCGGTAGGCAGCAAAAAGTTGAAGAGCGATACACCTGTTGCAGACCAGACGGACCATCCCGGGGAGCCGATCGCCGTCACGGCGGCCGGCGCCATTCCCTGGCGCGTCACCAAGGGCGCCCTTGAGGTCCTGCTGATCCATCGGCCAAAGTACGACGACTGGTCCTGGCCCAAGGGCAAGCTCGACGCCGGGGAAACCATCCCGGAGTGCGCCGTACGCGAGATCAGGGAAGAAATCGGCCTCAAAGCCGCCCTCGGCATCCCCCTTCCTCCGACGCACTACCATGTGGCGGCCGGGCTGAAGGTCGTTCACTATTGGGCCACCCAGGTCAATGGGTCCGTCATCAAGCCGGACGGTGAGGAAGTGGACGCCTACATGTGGGCCGCACCGGACAAGGCGGCACGTTTCCTGAGCAACCCGACGGATGTAGCCCCGCTCCAGGCACTGGCGAAAGCCCACCTGAATGATGAGCTGGAGACGTGGCCCCTGATTCTGGTGCGCCATGCCAAGGCCAAGCCACGATCCTCCTGGAGCAAGGCCGAAGGCAGCCGGCCGCTGGCCGTGACAGGTCTGCGGCAGGCGCTGGCCGTGGAGCGGCTACTGGGCGTGTGGAAGCCCATGCGGATCGTGAGCAGTCCCTGGGCCAGGTGCGTATCCACTATCGCGCCCTACGCCAAGTCAGCCGGTGCCAAGGTGAAACTCGTAGATGCCTTGACCGAGCACAACCACCAGCGGAGCCCGAAGAAGACGTCCGCCGTCGTCGAGGGCTTGTTCGACAAGCAGCGCGGGGTTGCGCTGTGCACCCACAGGCCGGCACTCCCCACCGTCTTGAAGACGCTCGGCGAGCGCATGGGTGCCGAGCTTCGCGAGATGCTGCCTGCCCAGGATCCGTACCTGGCACCCGGCGAGATGATCGTGTGCCACGTGGCCCGCGGAAACGGCCAGCGCGTCGTGGCCGTGGAACAGATCAAGCCCTTCGACGACTGACTCCAGTAAGCTGGGTGCGTGAGCATCCCAACCCCATATGAAGACCTCCTGCGTGACGTCATGGCCAACGGCACGCATAAGTCGGACCGCACGGGCACCGGCACGCGGAGCGTTTTCGGCCGCCAGTTGCGCTTCGATTTGAGCCAGGGTTTCCCGCTCATAACCACCAAGCGGGTGCACTTCAAATCGCTCGCGCTGGAGCTCTTATGGTTCCTCCGCGGCGAATCGAACGTGAAGTGGCTCCAGGAGCAGGGTGTCACCATCTGGGATGAATGGGCGGACGCCGACGGCGAACTCGGCCCGGTGTACGGGGTGCAGTGGCGCAGCTGGCCGACCCCCGATGGCGGGCACATTGACCAGATCGCCGAGCTCATGAAGGGCCTGGCCGCCAACCCGGATTCCCGCCGCCACATCGTCTCGGCATGGAACGTGTCCGAGATCAAGGACATGGCCTTGCCGCCGTGCCACGCGTTCTTCCAGTTCTACGTTGCCGACGGCAAGTTGTCCTGCCAGTTGTACCAGCGTTCGGCAGACATGTTCCTGGGCGTTCCTTTCAACATCGCTTCCTATGCGCTGCTGACCTGCATGGTGGCCCAGCAGCTGGGCCTTGAGCCCGGCGATTTCGTCTGGACCGGCGGGGACGTCCACGTCTACGACAACCACGTCGAGCAAGTCACCGAGCAGCTCTCCCGGGAACCTTACGAGTACCCGCAACTGCGCTTCGCCCGCAAGCCCGACTCGATCTTCGACTACACCTTCGAGGACTTCGAAGTAGTCGGCTACCGCCACCACCCCTCGATCAAGGCTCCGGTGGCAGTATGAGCACCGAAGAACCGGGCCCGGGCGCCGAGGCGTTCAGCGAGGGCATCGCGGCGGCCATGACGGGAATCGGCTTGATCTGGGCGCAAACCACCTCCGGCGTTATTGGCAAGGACGGCGATATGCCGTGGCACCTGCCCGAAGACCTGAAGCACTTCAACAAGGTCACCAGCGGCCATCCCGTGATCATGGGTCGCAAGACCTGGGAGTCGTTCCCGGATAAGTACCGTCCGCTGCCCAACCGCACGAACATCGTCATCACCCGGCAGGAAGGCTGGGGCAGCACGCCGGGCGCGGAAGGCGCCGTCGTCGTCAATTCCATGGACACCGCGCTGCTTGAGTCGCAGTTCGCGCCGGGCCACGAGGCGGTCTGGATCCTGGGTGGCGGCGAGATCTTCGAGCAAGCCGCGGACCTCGCAACCGCCGCCGTTGTCACCACGATCGACGTCGAGACGGACGGTGACACTTTCGCGCCGACGCTCGACGAGAAGTGGACGTTCGAGTCCGTCGTACCAACTGAAGGCTGGCTGACCTCGAAGAACGGCACCAACTACCGGATCGCCACGTGGCGCCGGACGGAAGACTGAGAATGCTGAAGAAACCTGAGACCCTGTTCGTGCTCGGCTACATGTTGTTGCCGCTCTTCGCGCTATTGTCCGCGATCGTCGGGCTCACCATGATCCTCGGCGGCAACAAGATCCTGGGGATCATCGTCCTGGTAGTCGTAACCCAGGTCTTCGCCTTTGGCGCGTTCTACGCCTTGCGTTCCCGCAAGGCGGCCCTGCTGGAGGAACCCGACTCCGGCAAGTAGGAACCCGACTCCCGGCCCAAGTAACTCGCATTAGGTGTCGTTTTGAGGCGTCAAAACGACACCTACTGCCAGTCAGTTGGGTCCGGGCCACCTCGTGACGTAACCGACAGCGGCCGGGAGCCGCGAAAGTCTAGACTGGTCCAATGACTACAGCAGCTAATCCGTCCGTTGGACTGGTCGGTTGGCGTGGCATGGTCGGCTCCGTCCTGATGCAGCGCATGCAGGAAGAGGGCGACTTCGCCAACATCAACCCGGTATTTTTCTCCACCTCGAACGCAGGAGGTGCCTCGCCGTCATTCGCTGGTACAGCAGAAGGCAGCGCAGGCAAGCTCGAAAACGCGTTCGATATTGAGACTCTTGCCAAGCTGCCGATTATTGTCACTGCCCAGGGCGGCGACTACACGAAGCAGGTCCACGGCGAGCTGCGCAGCCGTGGCTGGGACGGGCTATGGATCGATGCCGCGTCCACGCTGCGCATGAACGAGGACTCCATCATCGTCCTGGACCCGATTAACCGCGACGTCATCGACGCAGGCCTGTCCGGCGGCGTGAAGGACTACATCGGCGGCAACTGCACCGTGTCCTGCATGCTCATGGGGCTCGGTGGCCTGTTCAAGAACAACCTGGTCGAGTGGGGCACCTCCATGACCTACCAGGCGGCCTCGGGCGGCGGTGCCCGCCACATGCGCGAACTGCTCAACCAGTTCGGCACCCTCAACAACGAAGTCAGCAGCGAACTGGACGATCCGGCGTCGGCGATCCTGGAAATCGACCGCAAGGTCCTGGCCACCCAGCGCTCCGGAGTCGACGCCACCCAATTCGGCGTCCCGCTGGCCGGCTCCCTGATCCCCTGGATCGACGCCGACCTCGGCAACGGCCAGTCCAAGGAAGAGTGGAAGGCAGGGGTGGAAACCAACAAGATCCTCGGCACGGGCAACGGAAAGCCCGGCAAGGACCATGTGGTGATGGACGGCCTTTGCGTCCGTATCGGCGCCATGCGCTCCCACTCCCAGGCACTGACGCTCAAACTGCGCGAGGACTTGTCCGTCGCCGAAATCGAAAAGCTGCTGGACGCTGACAACGAGTGGGCCAAGGTTGTGCCCAACACCAAGGAAGCCTCCATGGCGGACCTCACCCCGGTTGCTGCCTCCGGCACTTTGGAGATCCCCGTAGGCCGTATCCGCAAGCTTGAGATGGGCCCGGAATACATCAGCGCCTTCACCGTGGGCGACCAGCTCCTCTGGGGCGCTGCCGAGCCGCTGCGCCGCATGCTGAAGATCGCCACGGGCAACCTCTAGGACTCGTGGTTTTAATCAACTGACTCGCAGTTGATGTCGTTTTGAGCCCTCATAACGACATCAACTGCGGGTCAGTTGGGTGCCCTCAACTCTCCATGAACCGAAGGTACTTTGCCGCCTGAAGTTCGAAGGACCGCTTGGCTGCCGGAGCCAGGCCTTGCGGGGCGAACGGTTCGGGCACGACGACGGCGCTCCGGCCGGCGCCGCTGCGGGACCACGTGCCCACCACCTCGCCGCCGGACACGATCATCCGCTTGAAGACCCCGTTGCCGCCCGGAACGACCTTCTGGAAATGCTCCGGTGGCAGGACAAGGCTGCGGTCCGTATACCCGAGCAGGAATTCATCGAATCCCGGCAAGGCGAGGACCGCCCGCGAGCCGGGGACGCCATCGTCGAGCAGTGCCGCCGTCTCGGGCGACAGCCAATAGGACGTTTCCCGGAAGACGAGCTCCACGAGTTGGCCTCGAATAGCTTCGTGGGCTGCGCGGACCTCGGCTTTGGGGATCTGGGTCCACCACGCGAAGTCCAAAAGCGTGGCCGGTCCGTGGCTGCGTATATACCTGAGCAGGAATTCGGCAATCCCTTCTTCCCGGCTCAGCATCGTGGATTCCGGAATCCACTCATCGAAGGCCACGAAAAGTTGCTGTCCCAGGGCTTTGCCCGCCGTGCCGGCCGGGGGCCCTTGGACCAGCCAGGCGTTCTGGCACAGAATCCAGAGCAAATGGATGCCGCGCTGGGCTGCGGTCACTTGGCCTGCGGATTCGAAGATCTTGAAAAGCTCCTCGCGCGTGGCGCCGGGGCTGCCCGCGACGCGTTCAAGCGCAAGGTCCCGGCACGTTGCGATGTCTGCTTCGTCGATGCCGAGTTCCCGGTGCCGCGCGGCCACCGAACGCATGGATCGTTCGGTGGTGATGGCCAGGATCCAGCGCAAGTCCCGTGGTGGCACCAGGTGCAGCGTTCCCCGCATCGGCCAGGACCGGACCACTGTGCCGTTCTCCAGCGCCTCCAATACCTTCGAGAGGCCGGAACCAGGGACCCGCTGCCCCACGGCCCAGAACGCCGAGGCCAGGTCCTGGGCCTGCATGGCGCCCATCCTGGAGACGCATTCACCGGGACTACTGAAACCCCCAAGCAATCCTTGGCTCGCAAGTCGCAGCCTGCCCATGACTTTGGGAGTGACGCTGATCTTAGCCGAAGCTGCCATGGCCCCATCATAGGGCGCACGGCGGACAGCTTCGGTCCTCAATAGCACGGGAGAGGAACTCCCACGCCGCTCACAGGAGCCTTCCAGCGGGCCCTCCTAGGCTAGGAGAATGCTGTTCGGTGAGTTAGGTCCGCTGCTGCGGCCGCTCAGCCGGCGGTTAGCGGCCGCTGGTTGGTGCGCCGCCGCCGTCGGGCTTGTCTGCGGCCTGGCAATAGCTGTTGGTGCGGGGGTGCGATTGTCCCCGTCCATGCAGACTGTCCAGGAAGTGGGACTCGCCGCTACCGGCGCCGCGGCCCTCCTCCTTGGCCTTGCTACCGCATGCCAGCCACCGTCCGACCGGGACCTCGACGATACCGAGTCGGCGTTCCAGACAGGCGCGGGCGATCACGTGCGCAGCTTCCTGCTCGCAGCCATCGTCATGCTCCTGGGCGTGGCAGGCTTCGCGGCAGCCGGCTGGATTTCGCCCGGCGGTCCGTCGCCGCAGAGCATAGCGTTCAGCCAGATCTTCCTCTTGGGGGCCGCCAGTTGCGGGCTGACGTTCCTGCTGCTCAACAAGGTCCTTCCGACCGGAAAGCGCTGAAGCGCGTTCCTAAGCGCCGTTCCTGAGCGCGCTCCTACAGGGCCAGATCGATCAGCAGCGGCTCCGGATGTAGTTCAATGCCAAAACGCTCGACGACGCCGCGACGCACCTCACGGGCGATCGCCACCATGTCCTCCGCGCTGGCTCCTCCCCGGTTGGTGATGGCCAGGGTGTGTTTGGTGGACAGCGAGGCGCGGCCGCCGGAGACGCTTTCGGGTTCGAGTCCGAAGCCCTTTCCGAAGCCGGCTTGGTCGATCAGCCAGGCTGCGGACAGCTTGACGAGGCCATCGTTTCCGGCCGGGTACTGCGGCGCTCCGTCGGGCAACGCTGCCGCCGCTTTGGCCGGCACAATCGGGTTGGTGAAAAAGGAACCCGTGGAATACGTGTCCCTGTCCGAAGCGTCCAGGACCATGCCCTTGGAGGCACGCAGCCGCAGGACTTCGCGCCGGACGTCGTTGGAATACGCGCGCTTCCCGGCCTCGACCCCGAGGGACCGGGCCAGCTCCGCGTACCGGATGGGCGCGCTCATGCGTCCGAGCGGCAGCTGGAATTCAACGGTCAAAACCACATAACGGGGTGAGCCCTCGCTGGTGGTCTGTTTGAGGATGGAGTCCCGGTAGCCGAACTTGAGCTCGGAG
This sequence comes from Arthrobacter sp. NPDC080031, assembly GCF_040702485.1. Classification (NCBI taxonomy): domain Bacteria; kingdom Bacillati; phylum Actinomycetota; class Actinomycetes; order Micrococcales; family Micrococcaceae; genus Arthrobacter; species Arthrobacter sp. NPDC080031. The sequence continues at coordinate 118,983 of NZ_JBFBLA010000004.1, read as the reverse complement.
TTGGTGAAGGTTTGCACAGCGTTGCGTTCGCGGTCCCAGGTACGCACTGCGGCGATGGTCTGGGAGACGTCGGCACCATAGGCACCCACATTCTGCACAGGAGTGGCGCCCGTGGCGCCCGGGATGCCTGAGAGTGCCTCCAGCCCGGACCACGCGTGCAGCACGGAGTGCTCCACGAGGGCATCCCAATTGTGCCCGGCCTGGACTACCACGGAAACGCCCCCGCAGCTATCCTCCGAGTTCACGGTGAAGCCTTGGGAAGCGATCTTGAGGACGGTGCCCGGGTATCCGGCGTCGGAGATCAGAAGGTTGGATCCCCCACCGATGATGAGCAGTTTCTCGCCCGCGGCATCCGCCGAGCGGACGGCGTCGATGATTTCCCCTTCGGTGCGGGCCTCCACAAAGGTGCCGGCAGGACCACCAACGGCGGCCGTGGTCAGTTCGGAAAGCATCGTCTGGGTCACCAAACAAGCCTAGCGGGGATTGCCTGCCCCGGCCGACTCAGGGGCGCGCCGACTCAGGGGCGCGCCGACTCAGGGGCGCGCCGGCTCAGGGGCGCTCCGGCTCAGGGGCTCGCCGGCTCAGGGGCGCTCCGGCTCAGGGGCGCGCTTCCGCGAGACGGGCGCCAGGAAGAAGCTCGCGACGAGCAGGACCAGGACGGCGAGCAAGGAATGCAGGATGCCGAAGTGCTCCGCCAGCAGTCCCAACAGCGGCGGACCGCAAAGGAACGCCCCATAGCCGATCGTGGAGACCACCGAGACCCGGGCCGCTGCGTGGGCCGGATCGTCCGCGGCAGCGGACATGCCCACCGGGAACCCCAAAGAAGCACCCAGGCCCCAGAGAGCCAGTGCCGCGAAGGCGAGCCACGGTACCGGGGAGAAGACAAAGAGTGCCAGCCCCACCACAGCCGTGGCCGAGCACCAGCGCATTACAGGCACGCGTCCGAAGCGGTCCAGGACCACGGTCCCGGCAAAGCGGCCCACAGTCATGAACGTCACGAAGATTCCATAACCGATGGCTCCGGCGGCATCGGATTGACCGTGGCCGTCGGCCAACGCCAAGGCCACCCAGTCCCCCGCCGCGCCCTCAGCCAAGGCGAGCCCCAGGACGAGCAATCCAAGCAGGAGGGTCCGGCGTTCGCGCCACGCCCGCGCCACCATGCGCTTGCTGTCCAATGGTTCGGCCGGTCCCTGCTTGCCGGGCCGGATGATGGGCAAGGGACCGGTGGAAGGATCTTCAAAGGTGTCCGGCTTTCCGGGTTTGAAGGCCTTTGCGGGCGCTACCGGCGTCGAGTCCGCACGGAACCATGCAGTTGCTGTCACCACCGAGACCGCGACCACCACGCCGGCCGCAGCCAGATGCCAGAAGACAGGCAGTCCCGCGGCAGCGGCCCAGGCGCCGAGCCCTGCGCCCGCAACGGTGCCGAGGCTGAAGGATCCGTGGAGACGGGGCATGATGTGCCGCTCAAGGGCGCGTTCAAGCGACGCTCCCTCTACGTTGGATGCCGTGTTCCAGCTGGCCGTGCCGAGCCCGATCACCATGAGTCCAAGCGCCACGACCACGGGGTTGGCCAGCACGGACGTGCCAAAACCGGCCACCGCCAGGCCGAGGCCCACCATGGCGCCGCCAATCCGCGTGGTCAGTCGTGATCCGAGCCGGATCACGATCATCCCGGACGCGGACACCGAGAGGAACGATGCCACCGTCATGCACATGAGCAAGAGGCCAACCGTGCCGGGCGTCAGGTTCAGGCCATCGCGGATCGCGGGCAAGCGGGAGACCCAGGACGAGAAGGCCAGGCCGCTGGCGCCGTACGCGGCCACCACAGCATTGCGCCACCGCGACAATTCCGCCGCGGTGGCGCGAGGTGCTGATTGTTGCAGCCTGCTCAAGCGAGCTTCACAACGGCCTGGGACTTCATGAGGACCTTCTGGCCGGCAAAGGTGACGGTCAGGTCAATGCGCGCGGTGCGGGCTTCGGCGTCGAGCGCTCCCACCACTCCGGCGACCTCGATCACGGCGCCGGGCTCGCTGGTACCGGTGGTGTCGGCGACCAGCACCGGTTTGGTGAAGCGCGTCTGGTAGTCGACGACGGCGGCGGGGTCGCCGGCCCAGTCGCTCACCAATTGCACGGCGGAGCCCATCGTGAACATGCCGTGGGCGATGACTCCGGGAAGTTCGACGCTGGTGGCGAAGGATTCGTTCCAGTGGATCGGGTTGAAGTCGCCGGATGCGCCGGCGTACTTGACCAGGTCCTGGCGCGTGACCTCGATGCTGCGTGTGCCGATTTCCTGCCCTACGGCGAGTTCTTCAAGTTTCAAGCTCATGGTTACTGTCCCTCTCCGCGGACCAGGATGGACGAAGTGGTGGTGGCGACCCTCTCGCGCTGGTTGTCCTCGCGGACCGCGAAGATTTCCGAACGCGTGGTGATCATGGCCCCGCCGCCCATGGCGCGGACGCCGTCGACGTGCAGTTCGGCCCGCAACCGATCCCCGGCAACGATCGGGCGGTGGTGCGTGAAGCGCTGGTCGGCGTGCACTACGCGGCTGAAGTCGATCCCGGAATCGGGGTCCTCGATCAGCTGGGCATCGGCCCGCTGGGCGACGATGATGGCGAAGGTCGGCGGGGCGACGAGGTCGCTGTGGCCAAGGGCCTTGGCGGCTTCGACGTCGAAGTGGGCGGGGTGGGTGGCCTTCACCGCCCGGGCGAACTCGCGGATCTTTTCGCGGCCGACGTCGTACACCTCTGCGGCAGGGTAGCTGCGGCCCTGCAAATCCGGGTTAATAGTCATGCTCCAACCCTATCGCCCGGGACGTGTCTCCTGATTAGCGTCGACGCCGGGCCGCTACTCCGTGGCAGGCGGTCCGAACCATCTGGTCAGCGCGACGTCAAGGCCCAGCCGGGTTCGGTCTCCCACCCAGGCCACATATCCGTCGGGCCGGATCAACACGGCGGCGGGAGGAGTGACCGCCCCGAGTGCCGGAAGTTCCCAGGTCCCGGTGTATGTGGCGTCAATCAGCTGAACGCGGTCCGCCCACGGCGCGATGTCGACGCCGCCAGGCTCGCCAAGGTTGAGGAGCACCGGCCGGGCGTCGTGCAGCAGGGTGAAGACACGCAGCGGACCGCTTGGGGTGGCGAGGTCGAGATCGGGCATGCGGCGTCCGAGCAGCGGGTGCCCCTCGCCGACGTCGTAATGCACATCGAGGCCGGACTGCATCGCGGCGTAGCGCTTGCGCGGTTCCTCCATGTCGAGGAGTTCGGCAATGACCTCGCCCACGGCTTTCGTACGTTCGTCCGGCCGGCGAAGCGCGACACTCGCCATCGTGTTGCGCAGCACACGGGCGGCCACCGGGTGGCGCTCGGCGTGGTAGGTGTCGAGGAGGCTTTCCGGCGATGTCCGCTTGAGAACCTGGGCCAGCTTCCATCCCAGGTTCACGGCATCCTGCACACCCGTATTGAGGCCCTGTCCACCGTCCGGGGCATGCACGTGTGCGGCGTCGCCGGCGAGCAGGACCCGCCTGTCGCGGTAATTCGCGGCCTGCCGGGTCATGTCGGTGAATCTGGAGATCCAGATGGGACTGTGGATGCCGTAATCCGTCCCGCAAACGGCGATGAGCGCCTTGCTCAAGTCATCGAGGGTGGGTTCGGTGGCGGGTCCCACGTGCTGTTCGGTCACCATGACTCCGACAGGCCCGCCATCCGCGTAGACCACCTTGCCGTCGAGAATCTTGTACTCCAATTTGCCGAAGGAGTGGATGCCGAAAGCATTGGTGTGGACGCCCAAGGGCGGCTGCTCGGCCATCTCCACCTGGGCGATCAGGGCGCTCGTGGTCGGATCCCACCCGGGGAATTCGATTCCGGCTGCCTTACGGACGAGGCTGCGGCCGCCGTCGCACCCGACGAGGTATTCCGCGCGCAGCGCCTGGCCGGCGGACAGTCCGACGTCGACGCCGGTCTCATCCTGCGCGAATCCGGTCACCTCGCGTCCGTAATAGATCGGCACCGTCAGCTCGGCAACCCAGCCGGCCAGGATGCGCTCGATGTGGTTCTGCCACAGCCCGAGCCCATAGTTGTGCCGGGTGGGAAAGTCGCTGATGTCAAAACGGACGCCGCCGAACCCGGCGACCTGGGCCACCTGCCCCTCGGACAGGAACCGATCAGCGATTCCGCGCTGATCGAGGACCTCGATGGTGCGTGAGTGCAAACCGCCCGCGCGTGAGCCGGCGAGGTCCTGGTTTGGACGCCGCTCGACAATCGCGACGTCGATGCCGGCCAATGCCAACTCGCCCGCCAGCATCAGCCCTGTGGGGCCACCTCCTACGATCACCACTGCATGCTTGGTCATCGCCATGCTCCGCCAGGCTACTTCTTCAAGCCCTTGCGGACCTGCTGTCCGCGTACCACCATGCCCACGACATGCAGGACCAGGCCGAGGCCGATCACGAACAACGACGTCAGCGCAAGGCCTTGGTTATGGGAGGTGTTGCCGATGATCGTGAGGATGATCCCGACGGCGATAAGCCCCATCGCGCCGAAAACCAGCGTCTTATAGGTGGTGGAAGCAGTAGCCCAGAATTCGTTCAGCACCACCCAAGTTTAGGGCACTTGGCAGAACAGCGGGTCCTGCAGGGCCGGAAACCCGACAAGCCTACCAACCCTCGCTCACCTATAGCCCGCTTTCCTCAAACCCTCGCTCACCTATGA
>NZ_JBFBLA010000004.1:0-114185 GCF_040702485.1 Arthrobacter sp. NPDC080031 | reverse complement strand
TATGACCCGCTTTCCTCAAACCCTCGCTCACCTATGACCCGCTTTCCTCAAACCCTCGCTCACCTATGACCCGCTTTCCTCAAACCCTCGCTCACCTATGACCCGCTTTCCTCAAACCCTCGCTCACCTATAAGGGCCAAACCACGGACGCCCGCTCAGATGATCTGCGGGAGGATCCCGTCGTTTGGGCTTGTTTGTGAGCGAGCGTCACGAAAAAGCCGGACGTATGTGAGCGGGGGCGTCTGTGGATGCCCGGTACGTCGGTGGATGAGCGAGCGTCGGTGGGTGTGACGCGTGCCCTTACAGGGAGGGCTGGACCCCGAAGGCCACGGCAAGCTTCATGATCTTTTCGGCGCGGCCGAGGCGCGGAAGGTCCGAACCGTCGCGGATGACCCTGCCGTTGGCTTCGAAGTCGTTCATGAAATCGGTGGCCCAGGCGACGTCGGACGGCGTGGGGCTGATGACCTCGTTGATGACCGTGGTCTGGTCTATGGCCAGGCAGAGCTTGCCGGTCATGCCCATGGTCACCGTAATGCCGGTCTGCTCGCGCAGGATCGGGTGGTTGGTGCCGACGGTCGGGCCGTCGATGGGGCCCGGCAGGTTGCCCACGCGGCTCGCGACAACGAGCTTGGCACGCGGGTAGGCCATTGCTTCAGGGGTGGCGGCCATGCCCGTGTCCCGGCGGAAGTCGCCCGAACCGAAGGCCAGGCGGAAGGCGCCCTGGGCGCGGGCGATGTGGTTGGCTTCCTCGATGCCGAGGGCCGATTCCACGAGGGCGACCACCGGGGTCTTGCCGTCCATGCGGTGGAAGGACTCGGTGACCTGGTCCGCTGACTCGGTCTTGGCCAGCATGACGCCCAACAGGCCGGGCGTGCCACGCAGGCCGGCGAGGTCGTCGGCCCAGAACGGGCTTGTGGCGTCGTTGATGCGGACCCAGGCCTGGCCGCCGGCGCGCAGCCAGTTGATGACGTTGTCGCGGGCAATGTCCTTCTGGGACGGGTCCACCGCGTCCTCGATGTCAAGGATGATGGCGTCCGCGCGCGATGAGGCCGACTGGTCGAAAAGCTCTGTCTTCATGGCGTTCACGAGGAGCCAGGAGCGGGCTATGTCGGCGGGAATTTTGCGGGTGGACCGAATGGACTCGGCGGCGGTGCTAGACGTCATGTATCTACCGTATCCGGCCAGCCGCCAGGAACGCTAAGAATCGGGCGCCGGTGTGGGCATCAATACGAACAAAACAATTGTGACAGGCACACCCCCGCCCCAACTGGCTCGCAGTTGTTGTCGTTTTGCCCCGTCAAAACGACAACAACTGCGAGTCAGTTGGGTTTGGCGCACTTTGCGGAGCCCGCAGCGCAATGCAGCTCAACCCGGAGACGCAGTGCGAAATGAGTCCTTGCATTGCCCGGAGTTGCGCGTGCATTTCGCTGGATTTCGCCCGGTTTCCCGGCGTTTCCGGGCGTTACCGCCGGGCTTCCCCTGAGCAGCGGACATGCGCTTACATCGTTCCCACCGGCGGTTCGGTCTGCTCCTGACCGCGTCCGGAGAAACGAAATCCACTCCCCAGAAAGTAGCTCCCATGAAACTGCACCAGCCCCTGCTAAGCGTCGCGGCCGCCGTCGTACTTGCGCTGACGGTGACCGGCTGCGGCGGCAATGCCCAAGCGGGAGACCAGACAGCCGGCCAACCGGAAGCCAAGGAGCTCCGCTACCAGGGCTCGGCCAACAACGTCGGCCTCCCCGAACTGGCGGCGGACCTCGGTTACCTGGGTGACCTCAAACTCAACTGGGTAGGCAACACCATCAGCGGTCCCCAGGACATCCAGTCGGCGGCCACCAACCAGACCGACTTCGGCGGAGCGTTCGCCGGAGCCGTGGTGAAGCTGATTGAGGCAGGGGCCCCGGTGACAGCCGTCGTGAACTACTACGGCGAAGATGCGAAGACGTTCAACGGCTTCTACGTCAAGGCGGACAGCCCCATCAAAACCGCCAAGGACCTCATCGGCAAGAAGATCGGCGTCAACACCCTGGGCGCGCATTCCGAAGCCGTCATCAACACCTACCTCGGCAAGAACGGCCTCAGCCAGGACGAAATCAAGCAAGTACAACTGGTAGTGCTCGCGCCCAACGACACGGAAGAAGCCGTGCGCCGCGGCCAGGTAGACGCAGGTAGCCTGGGCGGCGTCCTGCAGGACCATGCCGTTGCCGCCGGCGGACTGCGTTCGCTCTTCAACGACTATGAACTCTTCGGCACCTTTGCCGGCGGACAGTACGTGCTCCGCAACGACTTCATCGAAAAGAACCCCAACACGGCCCGGACCTTTGCAACGGGTGTGGCCAAGGCCATCAAGTGGGAGACCGAGACGCCGCGCGAACAAGTGATCGCGCGCTTCAAGAAGATCATCGAGGCCCGCGGACGCAACGAGAGCACCGCGAACCTGCAGTACTGGAAGAGCCCCGGCGTACCCGACAACGGCGTGATCAAGGACGAGGACTTCACCCGCTGGTCCGCGTGGCTGAAGAGCTCGGGAATCGTGAAGAACGATCTCACACCGTCGAAGTACTACACGAACAAGTTCAACGATCTCGCATCAAGCACCCCAACCCCAAGCACAGCCAAGGGATAGTGATGACCGCAAAAATCAGCCTCCGCAATGTCACCCAGCAATTCACCGTCCGCCCCGGCAAGGGCTCCAAGGCCTCCCAGCACAGGGCGGCTGGCAAGACCGGCACGCAAGAGCCCGCCACGCTGACCGCCCTCGACTCCCTGAGCCTCGACGTGCGCGACGGCGAGTTCCTCACCTTGGTGGGGCCGAGTGGTTCCGGCAAGACGACCTTGCTGGACCTCCTGGCGGGCCTGTCCACGCCCACCTCCGGCGAGGTATTGGTGGACGGCCGGCCTGTGTCGGGACCCGGAAAGGACCGTGCCGTTGTCTTCCAGCAGTACGCACTCTTTCCCTGGCGCACGGCATCGGCCAATGTGTCGATCGGGCTCGAAGGCAGGGGCATCGACGGGCGCAAGCCCAATCGCCGCGAACGTGCCGCCAAGGCAAGCGAATACCTCAAGCTGGTTGGCTTGGCCGGCTTCGAGGACCGTTTCCCGCATGAGCTTTCGGGTGGCATGAAGCAGCGGGTGGCCATTGCCCGGAGCCTCGCCTACGAGCCCGATGTGCTCCTCATGGACGAACCCTTCGCCGCTCTGGACGCCCAGACCCGCGAACAGCTCCAGGACGAGCTCCTGCGGATCTGGCGGGCCACGGGAAAGACGATCGTCTTCATCACGCACGGCATCGACGAGGCCGTGTACCTCGGGCAGCGTGTCGCCGTCCTCAGCGCCAGGCCCGGACGGCTCAAGGAAATCGTGGACGTGGACATCCCGGACCGCGACGGCGGGGACGACATCCGCTCGCACCCCGCTTTCGTCGAACAACGGCACAAGGTCTGGACCTTGTTGCACGACGAAGTCCGCCTCGCCCAGGACGCCGGGCACCGCAGGATCCAGCCGGACGGCACCGCCCCGGATGAAATCCCCGGAACAACTCCCGAAAGGAGCGCAGCCTGATGACCACAACACTCGCGCAACAGCCCGCGGCGAGCGCCGCGCCAAAGCAAGCGCCCGCCGTCGGGCACTCCGGTCCGGCGCAGGAGGGGCGTCGGAGCACGACGGCGGTACCCGCCTTTGCACGGACAGCCGCCGCCCGCGCCGGTTCCGCCCTGTGGAAGTCCGCCGGGATCATCGCGTTCCTGGCTCTCTGGGAACTCGGGCCGAGCTATCTGGCGAGTCCGTCAACCCGGGTATTCCTGCCGCCCTTGCACGAGGTCCTGGCCGCGTGGGGCAAGCTGTTCGAATCCGGCACCATCCAGGGGCATTTGGCCGCGAGCCTCACCCGTTCGGTGTCGGGATTCGGCGCGGCCCTCGTGGCTGGCGTTTCCCTCGGGCTGCTGATCGCCTGGTACGGGCGGCTCAATTCAGTGTTGAACCCGCTCCTGGAACTGTTCCGCAACACTGCCGCGCTTGCACTGCTGCCTGTTTTCACACTGCTGCTGGGGATCGGCGAGGAGTCCAAGATCAGCATCGTGGCCTACGCGGCGTTCTTCCCGGTCCTGCTCAACACGATCGCGGGCGTCAAGACCGTGGATCCGCTGCTCATCCGGGCCGCGAAGTCGCTCGGCCTCTCGAGCCTCGCCCTGTTCCGCAAAGTGATCCTGCCTTCCGCGGTGCCCACCATTTTCACGGGAATCCGCATGGCCGGCACGGCCTCCATTTTGGTGTTGATCGCGGCGGAAATGGTAGGGGCGAAGGCCGGGCTCGGCTACCTCATTGTGAACGCCCAGAGCAGTTTCTTGATCCCGGACATGTACGCCGGCATTCTCACGGTGTCCCTTTTGGGATTGGCCGTGAATTTCCTCCTCGTAGCCCTGGAACGGCATTTCTCCTGCTGGCGGACCGCCGTCGGGTCCGGTTCCTGACCGTCAATCCATCCATCCCGCAGGTCACAACACAGTCACCACAGAAAAGGAACAAAAAATGTCCGTCATTACCGAAACAAAGTTGGAATTTGCCAAGCTCGGATCCCGGATCGGCGCCGAAATCCGCGGCTTCGACGTCAGCGGCGATCTCGCCCCGGAAACCGTGGAGCAGATCCGGGCCGCGCTCAATGAACACAAAGCCCTCGTTTTCCGCGAGGCCAACATTCTCAGCGACGAGGCCCAAGTGAAATTCGCCAGCCATTTCGGGCCGCTCACCACGGCGCATCCGACGGTTGCGTCCGTGGAGGGCGAAGAGAACGTCTTGCCCGTGGACAGCGAGAACGGTTCGGCCAACAACTGGCACACCGACGTCACGTTCGTGGTCAACCCGCCACAGGCTTCGACCCTGCGCAGCATCGATCTTCCGTCCTACGGTGGCGAGACGCTGATTGCTTCTTCGGCCGGGGCATACTCGGATTTGCCGGATGAGCTCCGGAATTTCGCGGACACGTTGTGGGCGATCCACACCAACGACTACGACTACTCGGTGCCGAAGAACCTGGAACATGAGAATGCCGATGAGCGCCGCAAGGAATTCACCCGCATCAAGTTCGAAACCGCCCACCCGGTGGTGCGTGTCCATCCCCTGACCGGCGAGCGCGGATTGTTCATTGGGGGCTTCGCGCAGCGCCTTCGGATCGTGGGGCTGTCCAACACGGAGTCCAAGGACATCATCCGCTTGCTGCAGGCCTACGTCACCCGTCCGGAGAACGTGGTGCGCGTGAACTGGGAGCCGAACCAGCTGGTGCTCTTCGACAACCGCATCACCCAGCACTACGCCCCCGACAACTACGACGGCCAGCCGCGCAAGCTCAACCGCGTGACGATCGCCGGCGACATCCCGGTGGGCGTCGACGGCAAGCCGAGCCAGTCGATCCAGGGTGACTCGTCCGCCTACTCCCCTGTCGCGCCGCTGTAGCTGCCTTTAACGCGCTTTAGGGGAGCTTGCTGCCCCGCGCAGCCACCCACAGGCCGTACCACTCGGTCCGGGTCATGGCTGCGGCAACGGCGGCAGCATCCCCGCAGGCAGCGATCCGCGCCGGGTTGGAACTGCCCAGCACAGGGGAAATGCGTGCCGGATGCTTCATGAGCCACCCCAACAACACGGCCTCAGGAGTGACACCCTTTGCTTCCGCGAGCTTGGCGACCAGAGCGGCAGTTGCGGTGTCGGCGGCAGTCTGGGAATCCGGCGTCGAGCCCGTGTACCTGCCTTGGGCGAGGGATCCGTAGGCCTGCAGCTCAATTCCCTGGCCGACGCAGTGTTCCAGGGTGCCGTGCGGGAAGCTGTAGCCGAGGGCATCGTCGTGGTTGACCAGCACCGTGCCCTCAAGCCAAGCCCGCCGGTGCAGGCTCATTTCCAGCTGGTTGGCCACGATCGGCACCTCCAGCTGGTCCTGCAGGAAGGCGATCTGCGCGCCGGACATGTTGGACACGCCCAATTGCCGCACCTTGCCTTCCGCCATGAGCTGCCCGACGGCGGACGCCACCTCTGCTGGTTCCATCAGGGGGTCGGGGCGGTGGAGAAGCAGCACGTCGACGTAGTCGGTCCTGAGCCGTTCCAGGCTTCCGTTGACCCTTTCCAGGATGGCGTCCTTGCTGAGGTCGTAGTGGCCTTCGACTCCGGGCTGGCCGAGCCGGATGCCGCACTTGGTCTGGAGCTGGATCTTCTCCCGTAGCCCAGGCGTCCCGGCCAGGACCTCACCGAACACTGCCTCGGACTTGCCGCTGCGGTAGATGTCGGCATGGTCGAACAGGACGATCCCGATGCCCATCGCGGCCTCGATCGCGGACGCGGCCTGCTCAATTTCGGCAGCCCCGTATTCGCTGCCTTCCCACGGACCTCCGAGGCCCATGCAGCCATAGATGAGCCGGCCGGTGGAGGTTTCACTCTTTGCAGTCATTTTCAAACTCTTTCACAACGCACAGCAAACGCGGGGTCACTTACGGCCCGTCCCGAGGGACATTATGGGCCGTAAGTGACCCCGCGTTGCATGGAGGGACTAGACGATCCAGGCAGTCGTGTTCGCCGGGAGCTTGCCGGCCTCGAGCGGTGCGCTGCTCACGACGACGGTGCCTTCCGGAAGTGCCACCGGCTCGGTGCCGAAGTTCGTCACCGACTGCCAGCCGTTGGGCCGGGCGAAGTGCAGCACGGACTCGTTGCTGGAGGGGATCCATTCAAGATCCTCGGCCGCACGCAGTTCCGAACGCAATTTCAGGGCCTTGCGGTACAGCTCCAGCGTGGAGCCAGGAACGTTCTCCTGCGCCTCCACGGCGTAGCCCGCGAACCATTCAGGCTGCGGCAAGTGGGCATGTCCATCGCCGAAGCCGAAGGACGAACCGTCGGTGGTCCACGGCAGCGGGACACGGCAACCGTCGCGGCCGACGTCCACTCCCGGGTTGCGGAAGAACGCCGGGTCCTGGCGCTGGCCGGCCGCGATGTCGCCGACTTCCTGCAGCCCCAGTTCTTCGCCCTGGTAGAGGTACGCCGAGCCCGGCAGGGCGAACATGAGCAGGGACGCGGCGCGGGCACGGCGCAAGCCGAGTTCGGCGTCGACGTCGGCGGCCGAACCGCCGTCGAGCAGCCATTGCTTGCCGTCCTGGCCCAGGCCGTCACGGCCGCCGCCCGCGGGCAAGCCGTAGCGCGTGGCGTGCCGGACGACGTCGTGGTTGGAGAAGACCCACGTGGACGAAGCACCGGACGCGGCAGCCTCGCTCAGGTTCTTGGTGATGATCGTGCGGAACTGGCCGGCATCGAAATCGGCCTGGAGGAGGTCGAAGTTGAAGGCCTGGCCCAGGCCCTCGGGGCTGGCGTAACGGGCGCGGCGGTCCGCGTGGACCCACGCTTCGGCGACAGCCGTCCGGGGCGGGTTGTACTCGTTGAAGACCTTGCGCCACTCGGCGTAGATCTCGTGCACCTCGTCGCGGTCCCAGAATGGGTGGGCGCCCAAAGCGTTTTCGCCTTCCTTGGGCAGCTCGGTCTTGGAGGGCAGAACCTCCGGCAGGTCCTTCGTGAGGGCATGCGCGACGTCGATGCGGAAGCCGTCCACGCCGCGGTCGGACCAGAAGCGCAGGGTCTTCAGGAAGTCCTCGCGGACCTCGGGGTTGTCCCAGTTGAAGTCCGGCTGCTCCTTGGTGAAGATGTGCATGTACCACTGCCCCGCGGTGCCGTCAGGTTCGGTGATGCGTTCCCAGGCCGGGCCCCCGAATACCGAGTCCCAGTCGGCCGGGGGCAGTTCGCCGTTCTCGCCCAGTCCGTCGCGGAAGATGTAGCGTTCACGCGCTGCCGAGCCCTTCGGGGAAGCCAGTGCCTCCTTGAACCATTCGTGCCGGTTCGAGGAGTGGTTCGGGACGATGTCCGCGATCAATTTGATCCCTGCAGCGTGCAGGGCGGCCGCCATCTCATCGAAGTCGGCCAGGGTGCCCAGCTTGGGGTCCACGTTGCGGTAATCATCGACGTCGTAACCACCGTCGGCAAGGGCCGAGGGGTAGAACGGGCTCAACCAGACCGCGTCAATGCCGAGGGACTTCAGGTACGGCACCTTGGCGGTAATGCCCTTGATATCGCCCAAACCATCGCCGTTCGCATCCGAAAAACTGCGAGGGTAGATCTGGTAGACAGCCGCTTGGCGCCACCAGTTGGGATCGGCCATGCGCTCGGAGCGCTCGGAGTCGAAGTGGGTTGCCATGGTGGCGGTGGAGGACAAAGGGAATCCTGTTCTGTGTCGGCGCTTCGATGGATGGGACTTTTATTTAGAATCTAAATTTAGTACCTCAAGTATTATGTGACGCATACCTACAGGAGGTCAACAGCCATGCCTGACATCGCGACTGCCACTCCGCAGATGCTCCGGCGGTTCAACGCGGCAACCGTGCTCGGAGCCATCCGTTCCTCCAACGCCGTGACCGTTTCCGAGCTGATGGACGCCACCGGACTCACCCGCGCCACCACCATTTCCGTGTGCGAAGACCTCATGGCCCGGGGCTGGATCCGCGAGCTGGAAAAAGATTCGGATACCTACCAGAAGGGCCGGCCCGCACGGCGCTTCGAGCTCGACGAAAGCGCCGGCTGCGTCCTGGGAATCGACGTCGGCATCCTCAAGACCACCGTGGTGGTGGCCGATCTACGCGGCAAGTTCACGGGACGGGCCAGCAAGCCATTTCGCGCCAGGGAGATCGAAGCCGAGGAACGGATCGGCGTCATCAGCCAAACCGCGCTGATCGCCCTCGAGGCTGCCGGAGTGGCACCGGACAAGGTCCTTGCGGTGACGGTCGGGCTTGCCGCCCCGGTGGGCCGGGACGGAAACATCCTCGTCAGCCAGCCGTTCTGGAGCCTGTTCGACGTCGGCCTGAAGAAGGCCCTGCACGATCTGCATGGATGGGCGGTAATGCTGGAGAACGATGCCAACTTGGCGGCATTGGGCGAATGTTGGCGGGGCGCCGGCAGCGGCGTGCAGGACCTGGCAGTGCTCCTTGCCGGTGAGCGTTTCGGCGCGGGCCTGGTGGAATCCGGCCGTCTGCTTCATGGCAGCCGCGGCGGCGCTGGCGAGATGGCCTACCTGGACATGGTTGACGGAGTCGGATCGGCGCACGGCCTCGCCGCGCTGGCCAGATTGTGGGCAGCGGAAGCCCTGGCGGGAAAGTCGAAAACCACGCTGCGGACGGCACTCCCGGCGGGCCAGGAGGTCACGGCACAGCACGTCTTCGCCGCCGCTGCCCAGGGTGACGAGGTGGCGCTGGACATCCTGGACCGGCTTTCGGACCGGCTTGCCCGTGTGGTCTCCACGGTGGCCATCTTGCTCAACCCGGAGCTCGTGGTGATCGGCGGCGCCGTGGCAGATTCGGCGTCGGTCCTTCTTGAGCCGGCCGCCCGAAAACTGGCTGCCTACACCGCCACTCCCCCGCGGTTGGCGGCATCGCCATTGGGCGATGCGATTGTGGGCATCGGCGCGGTGCGCCACGCACTGGACCACGTAGAGAAGAACTCCTTGGATCTGGTGTTGCGGCGCGCCTAGTCGCGTCTGCGGTGCCGGCCGTTCCCGTCGGCGCGGGGCCGCTAGTCCGGCATCGCCATGGTGCGGAGGTCCAGCTGGCGCAGCACCCGGTCCGCTACCTCGGGATCCGTGCCGGGCTCGCCCCGCGCCGCGACCACTTCCTGGCGGGCGGCGTCCAGGGCGATGGTCTGGACCGCGATCGCCAGTTCCCTGCCGCGTTGGCGCTTTTCGGCGTCGGACTCGTTCTTCAATGTCCCGTCCAGCAGCTCGGCATGCAGGCGGGTCATCTTTTCCTTGACGAGGGCCACCTTGTCCGCGGGCAGCTCCTTCATCAGATCGTGCTCCTTGAGCGCCGAGATCGCGGCAGTCTGGGCGCGCTTGGCCAAGAGCCTCGCGGCATCTTTTTCGTGCGAACCGTCTTCGGATGCCTTGAGCACGCGCATGAGCCACGGAAGGGTCAGCCCCGGCAGCACTAGGGTGGCCAACAGTACGGCGCAGGCGATGACCAGGATCTCGTGCCGGGCAGGGAAGTCGCTGCCGTCGGCAATAGTCAGCGGAAGGGCCAGGGCAAGGGCAAGCGTCGCAAGGCCGCGCATTCCGCACCAGGTCAGGATCAGGACCTCCTTGGGGGACGTTGGCTGCAGCAGGTTCTTCCGCTTGCGGGCCGAGACTGCCAAAAGCCCGAGCCAGGCGAAACGGACAACGAACACGAGCACGCACACCGCCACGGCCGGGCCGATCATGCCGTAGATGGCGGCGCCCTCGTCCCGGATCACATGCCGGATCTCCAGCCCCACAAGGCCGAAGGCCAGGCCCGTAGCAAGGAGTTCCACCACATCCCAGAAGGCGGTGCGCGTGACGCGCTCGGCCGCGTCCTGCGACCGCGCGTGCCGCTGTGTCTCAAGGGCGGTGACGACGACGGCGATCACCCCCGAAGCGTGCAGCTCTTCGGCCAGGATGTATGCAGCGAAGGGAATCACCAGTGTCACGGCACTTCGGGCCACCATCGAGGTGACTAGCTTGGTGATCAGCCGAGTCAACCAGCCCATCGCGATGCCGACAATGACGGCCAAGCCAGCACCGATGACGAACTGGAGTACGACGCCGGCCCCCACCTTGGTGCCTGAAACCGTCGCTGCCACTGCGGCCTGGAAGATCACGATCGCGGCCGCGTCGTTGAACAGGCCTTCGCTTTGCAGCACGGTGATGAGCCTGCGCGGCATATGGACGCGCCCGGCAACGGATTCAACCGCCACGGGGTCCGGCGGAGCCACCATGGCACCCAGTGCGATCGCCGCAGGAATGCCGATCCCCGGAATCATGAGCCACGCGGCTCCGGCAACCGCCGCCGTCGAAACCACCACCAACGCCACCGCCATGAGCAGAAGCGTCCGCCACCGGACCCGGAATACCGCCCAGGAACTCTTCTGCGCGGTCGCGAAGAGCAATGGAGGGAGGAAGATCGGGAGGATCAGTTCAGGTGCAAGCTCAAAGTCGGGGAACCCCGGGATGAAGGTCATCGCCGCAGCAAGCAACAGCATCAACACCGGGTACGGAAGCCGCAAGCGGTCCCCCAGGCCCACGGCCAGGACCGTTGCAAGCAGCAATCCAACAATGAGTGCCAACTGGTCCATGTTCCCGATTTCCCCGTACTCCCGATATCTAGTAGCGGCAGCGTCCCGGGCAGCTGCCGAGGGACTAGCCCTACCAACATATCCCGGCAGGGCGCAGTCCCGGCCCGGGGCGGAGCCCTCCCGGGCCGCCTTTGGTGCAGCTAGGACGCCGTGAGGGCCTCCACCACAGGCACCGAGCCGTCCCGGAACTCGATGGTGCGGCGGACAGTCTCGGACAGTTCCAAGACGGCGGCGGCCACCAAGGCGACATTGGCCCGCGAGGTTTCGGTCCCGGTGTCCGGGTCCGCGGGGCTTACCTCAATGCGCCCAGAACCCGGCTTACTGGTCAGCGCGCCCGGGCCCAGGACCGTCCAGTCGAGATCAGTCGCGCGAAGGTACTCGTCGGCCGCGGCTTTGGCTTCCGCATATGCGTAGAAGCTGTTGCCCTCGGGAACGCCGTGGCCGGGTCCTGCCCCGAAGTAGGACACCATCACATAGCGGGCAACGCCCGCCTGCGCCGCAGCATCCATCGAGCGGATGGCGGAGTCCCTGTCCACGGCATACGTACGTTGCGGATTCCCTCCGCCTGCCCCGGCGGACCACACCACAGCGTCGTGGCCGTCAAGCGCAGAGGCGATCTCCGCCGTCGTCGAATTCTCGACGTCAAGTATTACCGGAGCCGCACCCGTGACTGTGACGTCGGCCGCGTGTTCCGGATTGCGAATGAAGGAAGTGACCGTGTGACCTTCGTTGCTCAGGATGCGGGAGAGTTGCAAGGCCACTTTGCCGTGGCCGCCGATGATTGCGATTCGACTCATGGACCCATTCTGTCGCAGTGGTCAAGCACAGTGGACAAGCACAGTGGACAAGCCCTCCCCAAGTCGGCTGATGAATTCTCGAAAATTGCCGCTCCGCATTTGCGGAGGTATTGCCGAATTCATCAACTTTCCGGATAAATATGACCACTAATTACTAAGTGGACTTAGTTTAGTCAAAATCACGCCTCCCGCCCGGGGCCCGGGAGCGCGGGCCCCTGCAGGCACCCTCCCGTCGCCGAAGAAGACCTACGAGTGTTTGGCGGGCAGTCGTAAATAAAAGCAAGTGGCACCCACTCGTGTGGAGGGAATTTCCCATTCCTACACTCAAATCACCTGCAGCAGGAAAAGGAATGCCTCATTCGTAAATCTCATTGATGGATATATCCAAAAAACGGGGCCCATCCCGTTGATGGCCATATTCAAATTGGGCGGAGTCGAGGGATTCCTCAGTGCTGCGCATTTAAGCAAAAGGGTCTCAACAAGCGCCATCCCCTGCGCCTGCGTATCACTTCCCGGGCCAGCCAACCGACCGGCCCCAGAAACGATGAACTACGGGGATCGGACATGTATCAGCAGGAGTACAGGCACAGCGGGATCAGCGGAGGCAACGTCCTCGCCCTGATATCCGCGGGGGTAAGAACACTCACCAGGTACAAGGCATCAATAGCCACCTGGGCGATAGTGGCACTGGTCGCCGTTGCGGCCGTGACGATGCAGAACCACGCACAGGCACTTGCACCGGCAGGCACGAGCGCCGCAATCGCCCCGCACGTCGGTTCGGGAGCCGGGATTGCCGCGCCTTCGCCGGCCGCTGCAAGTCCGACGCCGGCAGCCACGCAGGTGCCAGTACAGTCGCAGGCACCGGCCGCCGTCGCGCCGTCAGCTCCCGCGGCGGCGCCGGCCGCGGTCGCAGCTCCACCCGCTCCGGCTCCTGCGCCTGCTCCGGCTGCTGCGCCTGACACGAACGCCTACACGGTGGTCAGCGGCGACACCGTTGGCTCGATAGCCGCCAGGTTCGGCGTCGACGTCAACGGGATGCTGGCAGCCAATGGGCTCAGCGCCTATTCGGTCATCGTGCCCGGCCAGGTGCTGAAGCTGACAGGGCCGCCGGTTGCCGCGGCCCCGGCGCCTGCACCAGCTCCGGCCCCGGTACCCGTTCCGGCTCCCGCACCAGCCCCCGCTCCGGCGGTGCGGACCATCTACGTTGCGGGTTCAGGCGGTCAGGCCGCCGTGGACAGTTGCATTGGCCCGATCCACTTCACCCCCACGGACGCATACTCGCTGTTCATTACCGAACATGATTTCTGCGGCGGGTGGGCACGGTTCTCGGGCATCGGCGTCGGCGAAACGGTGAGCATCCCCGGTTACGGCACGTACACGGTGACGGCACGCGGCCAGGTGCCCCAAGGCGGGACCACCAACAACGTTGCAGCGGTATTCGGCGGCTTTCCTCGGGCGGTACTGCAGACCTGCATCCCGGGAACCAACCAGATGCTTGTCATCGCACTGAACTAAGGGGTCCCGGCGACGGGGTCTGTGCGCCCGCCAATCCTGACCCTCTTTGAATCCTGGAAGGCATCGTCAGCGGTGTGTCGCCGGCGTGTTGCGCGGCATCGCTATTCAAAGAAGGTCAGAACGGGAGGCCTTCGGGCTCCAGCGTCCTGGCGGGGCCATCCGGCCAGGGCTCGCTCAATGCTCTCCATTTTGGGAGACTGGACCAAGACCTGAGAGTGGGGCGACCTTGGACGGGCAACAATGGATCTGGGTTGCGACGGTGCTGGTCGTCGCCGCGATAGTAGCCATTGTCATGGCCTTTGGACGCCGGTGACAGCGGCCCGAGGCTCAGGCTCGATCAGGGATCGATATCATCCGCCCCGAGGCGGCCTGGGCCTCGCGGCCCGGAAGTGACCGCTTCCCGGGGCGCGACAACTTCGCGAACTTCCGCTTCTTGTGCCCCAGCGCGAGCACGTGGAATGAACACATCAGCACAACTGTGATGCCAACGAAGACCACAAGGTCAATGAGATAGCGGCCAAAGTCCACGAGCAGGGATGCCTTTCGGTCCGGACAACCTCCTGATCGTAGCTGGAGATAGCCCGCAGACGAAACGGCCCCATTACCGGGTGAACCTCAAGGAAACACTAAGAAAAGATCAAGATTCAACTAAGACTGCCCGCTCGCATGCCAAATGCTTATGCAAGAATCTGCTCGTCATCGAGGGAGCGGACAGTTTCGAAGAAGCGCCGCCACCTGAGGATTGGGGGACACCCAAGTGGCGGCGCCTCTAAAAACTACCCGCAGCTTGTGCGTGCTCTCAGCTTTTCGGCAGGATCTTTACGAAACCTTTACGGCAAGTGCCCAGCAGGCTTGCGGGTTTCGATCAGGACCAAGTCCCCGTCCGGCCTGCCGGGGAAGGACGACTTCTTCAATCGGCATCCGGCTCGGCACGACCCATACCCCAAAACGAAAAAATCCCCGCCGTAGCGGGGATTTTCCTGGTAGCGGTGGGGAGGCTCGATCTCCCGACCTCACGATTATGAGTCGTGCGCTCTAACCAACTGAGCTACACCGCCACGAATGAGAAAAACCTGCATCAAGCCGGTCAAAAACCGCCTTGACACAGGCCCTCATTCAGAGCCCCCCACCGGAATCGATCCGGTGACCTCGTTCTTACCAAGAACGCGCTCTACCACTGAGCTAGGGGGGCAACGAGTAAATACTCTACCGGACGATTTCTCAGGCCACAAATCGGCTGCGGGACAGGGAAAAACAGCGCCGACACAATTTGCATCCGCACCGGATTCTTGAGCCGGAAGGCGTCTGAATCAGGGCAAACGGAGCACTTGGCCCGGGTAGATGTGGTCCGGGTTGGGCACGTTATCCGCGTTCGCTGCGATCAGGGCGTCCAAGTCAACGCCGAACTGCATGGCGATGCCGCTGAGGGTATCGTCTGCTTCCACGACCACTTCGGTGACCTGCCGTGCGCTGGCGGCGGGAGCACCGGCGTCGGACACTGCGGCGCCCGGAGCCGCGGGAGCACCGGCGTCGGACACTGCGGCGCCCGGAGCCGCGAGAGCTCCTGCTTCCGCTGACGGGTCCGGCCCGGCGCTTTGGACCGTCTCCCCCGGTGAGGCCTCAGCGGCCTTCTGCGGGGCCTCGGAGGGCCGTCCAGTCACCTTCGGTTCGGCCTTGTCGAAGCCGAGGTTCTTCTTCAATCCATCGAGGAATCCCATGGGCCTAGCTTTCCACAGCGGGGCCCGCACCGATTTCCCCTTCTTTGGTTTGGGAAAGCGTTTACGACACGGCGAGTCTGCCATCCTTGGGCCTTTGGGGCGGCAAACATGGGGAAAACGGTACAGCCAGGCGCTGCGCTTCGGACGTGACAGCCGTTAAACAGCCAGAGGCCGGCTCGAAAGCCGGCCTCTGACCAGAAACCCAGGAACTAGTCCTGATTACCACTTACCCTTGCGGTTGAAATCGCGGTTGCCTGCGTCGCCGCCAGTGCGCGGCTTGCGTGCGCCGCGGTCGCCGTAGCTGCCCGTCCCGGCACCGGCGCTGCTGCGCTCGCTGTAGGAACGGCCGCCGCGGTCAGCGGAAGAACGCTCGCCACCGGCGTAGCCGCCGCGGTCGCCTTCAGACTTACGGAACTCCTTTTTGAAGCCACCGTTGCCCTTGAAGTTTCCGCCACGGTCTCCACCCGAGTAGCCGCCACGGCTGCCACCGGAGTAGCCGCCACGCTCGCCGCCCCGGTCAGAGGCCGGCTTGCGGCCATTGTCCAGCTCGAGGTGGATCAGCTCGCCGCCGATCCGGGTGCGGGACAGTGCACGCAGTTGCTCGGGGCTCAGGTCCGCCGGAAGCTCCACGAGGGAGTGGTCCGAGCGGATGTCGATGCCGCCGATCTGTGCCGAGGAGATGCCGCCTTCGTTGGCAATGGCGCCAACGATCGAACCCGGCATGACGCGCTGGCGGCGTCCGACGGCGATCCGGTAGGTGGCGTTGCCCTCGGTCAGGGCGCGGGTCGGGCCACGGGAACCGAAGCCGTCCTTGGAGCGCTCGCGCTTCTGGAATTCGGGTGCAGCCGGCAGTTCCTTGACCAGGAGCGGCTGGCCGCCCTGTGCCATGACGGCCAGTGCAGCGGCGATCTCCGAAGCCGGAACGTTGTGCTCCTCTTCGTAGGAGGAGATCAAGTCACGGAACGCTGCAACGTCCTCGGACTCGAGGGTCTCAGTGATCTTGTCTGCGAACTTGCCCAGGCGCAACGTGTTGACCGTCTCGGCGGTGGGCAGGTGCATTTGCTCAACCGGCTGGCGGGTGGCCTTCTCGATCGAACGCAGCAGGTACTTCTCGCGCGGCGTCATGAACAGGATGGCGTCGCCGCTACGGCCTGCACGGCCGGTACGGCCGATGCGGTGGACGTAGGACTCGGTGTCGTGCGGGATGTCGTAGTTGACCACGTGGCTGATGCGCTCAACGTCAAGGCCACGGGCCGCGACGTCGGTGGCCACGAGGATGTCGATGCGGCCTTCCTTCAGCGCGTCGACAGTCCGCTCGCGCTGCTGCTGCGGAATGTCACCGTTGATCGCGGCGGCCTGGAAGCCCCGGGACTTCAGCTTGTCAGCCAGGTCCTCGGTGGCCATCTTGGTGCGCACGAAGGCGATAACGCCGTCGAAATCTTCCACCTCGAGGATGCGGGTCAGCGCATCGAGCTTGTGCGGGCCCATGACCTGCAGGTACCGCTGGCGCGTGTTGGCGCCCGTGGTGGTCTTGGACTTGACCGAGATCTCGGCCGGGTTGTTCAGGTACTGCTTGGACATGCGGCGGATCTGGCCCGGCATGGTGGCAGAGAACAGCGCAACCTGGCGGTCTTCCGGGGTCTGCTGGAAGATCTGCTCAACGTCCTCGGCGAAGCCCATGCGGAGCATCTCGTCGGCTTCGTCCAGTACGAGGTACTGCAGCTCGGACAGGTCCAGGGAACCCTTGGAGATGTGGTCGATGACGCGGCCTGGGGTACCGACAACAACCTGTGCACCGCGGCGCAGGCCGGCAAGCTGCGGGCCATAGGCGGAGCCACCGTAGACGGGGAGGACCGTGAAGTCATCAATGTGCTTGGCGTACGAGGTGAATGCCTCGGCAACCTGGAGCGCGAGCTCGCGGGTCGGAGCGAGAACCAGGGCCTGGGTCTTGCGGGAGGGGCCGTTGAGGTCGTGGAGTTCGGCCAGGCGGGACAGCGCCGGTACTGCGAATGCTGCAGTCTTACCGGTACCGGTCTGGGCGAGGCCGACGACGTCGCGGCCTTCGAGCAGCAGCGGAATGGTTGCTGCCTGGATCGGAGAGGGCTTCTCGTAGCCGACGTCCTGCAGTGCGGCCAGGACGCGGGGGTCGATTCCGAGGTCGACGAAGCGGATGCCCTCTTCCTCTTCCTCGGCGGGTGATTCGGCCTGGGCCGCAGCCGGGGCCTCAGCCTTGGCGGGCGCTTCAGCGGGTGCCTCGACAAAGGCAGGAGCCTCAGCGGGCGCTGCAGCCTCGATGAACTCAGCGGCGGGCGCGGTTTCGGCGATCTCGACGGCGGTCTCTGCTACTTCGGCAGACTCGGCGACGAACGGGTCGTTCAGGTTTTCGGGCATAGGGGAAAGTTTCCTCATCCATAGGGGGCCAGTCGGCGCGGCCCGGTTGGGCTTGGCCGCAGTACACGTTGCGGGCAGAAGAACCGTGAGGTTCTGGTGCTCGCAAGAAGTCCGGCGCTATCGCAATCCCATGGCAGGACTTCCCGCTGCATCTCTTGGCTGCTATCTCAGCAGTCTGTACAGCGTTTTCTTCGCCCGGCTCTCCCTATGAAACTGCCCACACACATTTTGCGGGCCCCAACACTGACCAGTCCTGCCTCAAGAATTGGGCAGGAAAAAGGGATTTCCGGAGTGGGGGATATTTCAAGTGTAGGGCACAAATTGGTCCCTTGGCGACATAACCGGCGACGGCGGTGGTGAGCTTGCGCACAAACCCGCGTCAAGCGGCCTCGCCACCGCCCTTCAGGACGGCCGTCCAAGTCCGGATTTCAGGCCTCAACCCCGTTGCGGCGCATGAGCTTTTCGAAGGCCTCGTGGTAGTCGGACTGCAGAAGGACCTCTCCGTCTGCCTCGGCGTCGAGAAGCAATTGCATGTCATCGAGGTTGGGGTTGCTGAACCACTGCCCCACCGTGATGCCATGTTTCGGCACGAAGAGTTTGTGGATGTAGTCACCGGCCGAAATGGTGCCGGTCTTGACCACGCGCAGGTAGGTGCCGACGCGCCCTGCGTCCGTGAAGCGCTTGACCCACTGTGGTTCATTCATACGGCGCTGGAAGGTTGCGCACGGCACGCGCGGGGATGTGACCTCGACTTCGACCTCCAGGCCGATCTTCCACCGTTCGCCGATCACGGCACCGCTGGTCTCGATTCCGGCAACGCGTAGGTTCTCCCCGAAGATTCCCGCGGGCATGTCCCTCTGGAGTTCATTCGCCCAGTAATCGGCATCCGCCTGCGAATACGCATAGAGCGCTTGGTCCTCGCCGCCGTGATGGATCCGGCTCGCCTGGATGTCGCCGTGGATTCCCAGCTTGTGGACCTTCACGGGCCCGTCGACGGGGCGCTTGTCAATGGCCGTCACTCCTACCGACCCTTCAGGATCGGGCAGGAGCTCGTATACCCGGCAAACAGCAAGCAACGATGCGGTATCCATGACTACAGTCTACGTACGCAGCTACGGATCGAAGCGATATCCCATGCCGGCCTCGGTGTGGAGATGGCGGGGCTGGGCGGGGTCGCGTTCGAGCTTGCGCCGGAGCTGGGCAATGTAGACGCGCAGGTATTGGGTCTCCTTGGCGTAGGCCTGCCCCCAGACCTGGGTGAGGATCTGCTGCTGGCTGACCAGCCGGCCGGCGTTGCGCACCAGCAATTCCAGGATGTTCCACTCCGTGGGCGTCAGCCGCACTTCTGCGCCGTCCTTGGTGATCTTCTTTCCGGCCAGGTCAACCAGGAAGTCGGCGGTCTGGAGTGTCGGTACTTCGTGCCGGGGCGCCGCCCGCCGCGAGGCCGCACGGAGCCGCGCCAGGAGCTCGTCCAGGCCGAAAGGCTTGGTCACGTAGTCGTCGGCTCCGGCGTCGAGGGCCTCTACCTTGTCTTCCGAACCATGCCTGGCGGACAACACGATAATCGGCATACTGCTCCAGCCACGGATGCCTTTGATCACCTCCACGCCATCCATGTCCGGCAGCCCAAGGTCGAGCACCACGATGTCCACTGGCTGCTGGGCCGCAGCCTTGAGTGCGTCTGCGCCGTTGCCGACGCTGATGGCGTGGTAACCGTGGGCATGGAGATTGATTTGCATCGCCCGGGCGATCTGCGCCTCGTCTTCCACGATCAGCACGAGGTTCAAGGCCGCCCTCCTGTCCATAGAGGAAGTGTGACCACCATGGTCAGCCCGCCTCCCGGCGTCGCCTCAGCCATGAGCGTACCGCCCATGGCCTCGGTGAATCCCTTGGCGACAGCGAGTCCCAAGCCGATTCCGCTCCGACCGTCCCGGCTGGATGGGGAATCATCGAGTCGTTGGAAAGGCTGGAAAAGCTCCAGGACTGCCGCGGGTGCGATCCCCCGACCGTGGTCCATCACCCGCAGTTCGCTGGCCGGACGCCCGTCCACCGTGATGCCCGCACCGGTCCGCGCCACCAGCACAACATCGGAGTCTGGCGCGTATTTCACTGCGTTTTCCACGAGGTTCGCCACGACGCGTTCCAATATCCCGGCGTCGGCCTCTATGTACGGAAGGTTGGCAGGGAGTTCGTTTCGGATGCGCTCCTCCGGCACGCCTCGTAAAGCCTCCGGCATGATCTGGTGCCAGCCGAGTCCGCGCAGCAGCGGGTTCACGGCATCGGCGGTGATTCGGGACATGTCCAGCAGGTTGTCCACCAGGTGATCCAAGCGGTCCGCGTAGTCCTCGATCGTGGCCAAAAGTTCGCGCTCGTCTTCGGGGGCAAAACTCACGTCTTCCTGTCGCAGGCTGCTGACAGCAAGCTTGATTCCCGCCAGAGGAGTGCGGAGGTCATGGGAGACGGCGCGCAGGATGGAGGTCCGCATCTTGTTGCCTTCCGCGAGGCGCACGTTGTCCTGCCTGCTCTTGACGAGCTGCTGGCGCTCCCGCAACGCCACTACGAAGGCGCCGAACGCAGCGAGCATGCGGCGATGCTGTTCGGAAAGCGGCCCGCCCCGCAGCAGGAGCGTGTAATTGGGATCGACGACGGCGGCATGGTCGGCCGCCGCGTGGGTCACCGGCGGTTGCAGCCCGGAGCTTGCAAGGACCTGCCAGTTGGGCCCGGGTGCGTCCGGCGAGTCAAAGGTGGAGAGCAGCGTCACCGCGTCCATGCCGAGGTTGACGCGGATCTTGTCCAGGAAAGATTCGAGGCTGCCGTCCGAGCTCAGGATCCGAAGCGCCAGTTCGCTGAGGGCTCTTGCCTCGGCGCCGGAATGCGCGGCCTCCTGGGCCCGTCGGGTCGCTAGGCCGACGGCGAGCGCCACGCCGCACGCCACAGCCAGGAAGATGACCAGGGTGAAAAGCGTGGCGGGATCCGCGATGGATAGGGAGCCCACCGGGTCGGCGGAGAAGTAGTTCAAGAGCATACTGCCAAGGACGGCGGATACCACGGCCGGCCACAACCCTCCGATTGCGGCCACTGCGGCGGAGGCGGCCAGCTGGAAGAGCATGATCATGGCGAAGTTCCGGTATTGCAGCGCGGATACGACGACTTCGATGGCCGAGGGTAGCAGCAGGGCCAGGACGAGGCCCGCCAGAATGCGGCGTCGCCCGATCCCCCTGACTGCCGGTAGCGGCAGTCCCATTGCGTTCACGTCCGCCGCGGCCATGGCTCAATTCTGGCACGGCGCGCGTGCCGCGCCGGCGTTCGTCGTCGCTGCAGGCCGCTGCGGGGAACATGTCGGGCCTTAGGATGCTGGCATGAGCCATTCAACGACGAATACCTCCGATGTCCTTGCCCTCGATTCCCTCTTGAGCTCCGAGGAACTGGAGCTTCGCGAGAAGGTGCGCGATTTTACGGACCAGCGGATCCGGCCGAACATCGCCCGCTGGTACGAGGACGCGGTGTTCCCGCGGGAACTGCCGGCGGAACTCGGCGAACTCGGCGTCCTTGGCATGCATCTGGAGGGCTACGGCTGCCCGGGCCGCACCGCCGTCGAATACGGCCTCGCCGCCATGGAACTCGAGGCCGGCGATTCCGGCATCCGTACCTTCGTGTCCGTCCAGGGCTCCCTGGCCATGACGGCGATCCACAGGTGGGGCAGCGAAAGCCAGAAGGAACAATGGCTCCCGCGCATGGCCGCCGGCGAACTGATCGGTTGCTTTGCCTTGACGGAGCCGACGGCGGGTTCGGACCCCTCGTCGATGGCCAGCTTTGCGCGCCGCGACGGGACCGACGACGACGCCGGCTGGGTGCTCAATGGTTCGAAGCGCTGGATCGGGATGGCCTCGATCGCCGACGTCATGGTGGTGTGGGCAAACACCGACGACGGCATCCGGGGCTTCCTGGTTCCGGCCGGAACTCCGGGAGTCACCGTGACTCCGATCGACGCGAAGCTCTCCCTGCGTGCCTCGATCCAGTGCGATGTAGGGTTCGACGCCGTCCGGCTGGGTCCGGAGGCCATCCTCCCTGGTGCCGTGGGCCTCCGCGGCCCGTTCACCTGCCTCAACGAGGCGCGCTACGGCATCGCTTGGGGCGCGATGGGCGCGGCCCGCGACTCCTACGAGGCCGCGCTTGAATATGCCGGAAGCCGCATGCAATTCGGCAAGCCCTTGGCCGGCTACCAGTTGACCCAGGAGAAGCTGGTGAACATGCTCCTGGAGATCCAGAAGGGCACCATGCTCGCGCTGCATCTTGGCCGGCTCAAGGATGCAGGCAAGCTGCGCCCGGAGCAGATCTCGGTGGGCAAGCTCAACAATGTGCGCGAGGCAATCAAGATCGCCCGCGAAGCCCGCACCATTCTGGGCGGCAACGGCATCACGCTGGACTACCCGCCCTTGCGCCATGCCAACAACCTGGAATCCGTGCGCACCTACGAAGGGACGGACGAGGTACACCTGCTGATCCTCGGCCAGCACATCACAGGTGTTCCGGCTTTCCGGTAGCCGGCTCTTCCCGGCCTAGGCTCCGACCGGGACGGGTTCCTTCTTCCCCGCGTCCTTGCGGATGGTCGCGCTGATGACGGCGGCCACGGTGCACATCGCTGCGGCGCCGATCCATGCATAGGTGTAGTGGCCCGTGGTGTCGCGGATGTAACCCGCGAGCAACGCCGCAGCCGCGGCCCCGAGCTGGTGGGCCGCGAAGACCCAGCCGAACACCACCGAACCGTCCGCCCCGAACACTTTCCGGCAGATGGCCGCCGTCGGGGGCACGGTGGCAACCCAGTCCAGGCCATACACCACCACGAACACGATCATGCTCGGTTGCACCGTGGAGCCCAAGAGCACGGGCAGCACCAGCAGCCCGACCCCGCGGAACTGGTAATACACAGCCAGGAGCACCTTGGGATTGAAGCGGTCCGTCAACCAACCGGAAGCAATCGTGCCCACGATGTCGAAGATCCCGACGACGGCCAGCAAGCCTGCCGCGGTGGTTTCGGGCATGCCGTGGTCGTGCGCCGAGGGAATGAAGTGGGTGCCGATCAGGCCGTTGGTGGTGGCCCCGCAGATGGCAAAACCGGCAACCAAGGCCCAGAACGTGCGCACTTTGCTGGCGCGCTTGAGCACCTGCAGGGCCCGCACGGCGGCGTTGGGCGTCCTGGCGCCTTCGGCTTTGGCGGCGTCTGCGCCCGGGGCGGTGTCCGCCGTCGTCGGCTGCTCTTCTTCGGCACCGTAAGGCCGGACCCCGACGTCGGCGGGCGAGTTCTTGAGCCAGCGCAGCACGAGCGGCACTACCGCGAGCGCGCCGGCAGCGATCAGCAGCGAGGCGCCGCGCCAGCCCGGGCTCTGCGCAAGCACCGCGATGAAGGGCAGGAACACAAGCTGCCCGGCGGCGCTGCCTGCGGTCAGGATGCCGATCACCAGTCCGCGGTTCTTCGAGAACCAGGTATTCGCGATGGTGGCGGCAAAAACAAGGGCCATGGAGCCGGTGCCTAGTCCGATCAGCACACCCCAGGTCAGCACGATCTGCCATGACTGGTTCACGAACACCGTCAGGGCGGAGCCGAGGCCGATCAGGCAGAGGGCAATCGAGGTGACGGTGCGGATGCCGAAGCGCTCCATGAGCGCGGCAGCGAAAGGCGCCGTGAGGCCGAACAACACCAGGTTGATGCTGACGGCGAGCGACAGGACGGTGGTTGACCAGCCGAATTCCTGCTGCAGCGGCACCATGAGCACGCCGGGCGCAGCCCGGAATCCGGCTGCGCCCACAAGTGCCAGGAACGCGACGGCGGCCACCATCCAGGCGGGGTGGAGGCGCCGCTTCCGCGGGGTCTTGCCAGCGGAAAGTCTGGTTGGGTTGGGTGCGGTCATGCGGAGGGCTCCGATTCGTTCGGGAGGTCATGTCTGCTGGGTGCCGTGGCCAACGCCAATGGGTGTTCGGATCGCGTGAAGCTATGCCAGCTGGTGTTGGCCGCGGTCAGGCGGGTCCCGCAGTGGGAGCAAGTGTCCGCCGACGCCGTCGGCAGGCCGCAATCCTTGTGGATCACGCGCATGTGGGCGTTCTCCGCCGGCGCGTCGAGATGTTTTTCGGACCAGAGGATGATGGCGTTCAGGACGGGCAAAGCATCTTCGCCCTTGGGGGTGAGGACATACTCTTGGCGCGTGCGGGCGCCATCCAGGTAGGGCCGTTGGGCGAGGAGGCCGGCTTCAACCAGCCAACCGAGTCTTTTGCTGAGGACGTTGTCCGCGATGTCGAGACGCATCTTGATGGCGTCGAAGCGGCCGTTGCCGAAGAAGACTTCCCGTAACACCAGGCTGCCCCAGGGGTCGCCGAGGATATCGAGGCCACGCGCGAGGCTGCACGTCCGCTCGGACCAATCGGATCGTAATGGCATGGTCTGAGGTTAGCTGGCTTTTCTAAAGAAAGCTAGGTGTCGCCGGCTAGGGGAACTCCACAACTGACCATGTTTGAACGCAGATCGGCCGGGACACGCCGCTGTAATGGCGTGTCCCGGCCGATCCGTTGATCAAAGAAGGTCAGAAGTTGAGCGACCCTTCAGCCCGTGATGTGGCCGATCGCCTGCTCAAGGTCCGCAATCAGGTCTTCGACGTCCTCGATGCCGCAGGAAAGCCTGATCAGGTTCACCGGCACGGCCAGCTCCGTGCCCTTGACCGAAGCGTGCGTCATCTCCGAGGGGTAGTTCATGAGGGACTCGATGCCACCCAGCGACTCGGCCAGCGTGAACACCTGGGTGGACTCCGCCACCTTGCGGGCCGCAGCTTCCCCGCCCTTGAACTGCACGGAAATCATGCCGCCGAATTTCTTCATCTGCTTGGCGGCGAGCTCGTGGCCCGGGTGGGAAGGCAGTCCCGGATACAGGACGGCTTCAACCTCGGGTCGCTCGAGCAACCATTCAGCGACTGCCTGCGCGTTCTGGCTGTGGCGGTCCATGCGCACGCCAAGTGTCTTGAGCCCGCGGGTCGTCAGGAACGCGTCCATGGGTCCTGATACGGCGCCGACAGCGAACTGGACAAAGCCGATCTTTTCGGCCAGTTCGGCGTCCTTGACCACGATGGCACCGCCTACGACGTCCGAGTGGCCGCCGATGTACTTGGTGGTCGAGTGGACCACGACGTCGGCACCCAAGGCGAGCGGGGTCTGCAAGTAGGGCGAAGCGAAGGTGTTGTCGACGACGAGGAGGGCTCCGGCGTCGTGCGCCACTTTGGCGAGCGCCGCGATATCGGTGATCTTCATCATCGGGTTGGAAGGAGTCTCCACCCAGACGATGCGGGTCTTGTTCGCCGACACGGCCGCCGCAACCGCGTCAAGGTTGGACATGTCCACTGGTGTGTTGCCGACGCCCCACTCGCCGAGCACCCGGTTGATGAGCCGGTACGTTCCACCGTAGGCGTCGTTGCCGAGAACGATGTGGTCGCCGGGCCGCGCAACCGCACGGATCAGGGAGTCCTCCGCGGCAAGGCCCGAGCTGAAGCTGTAGGCGTGGGTTCCGCCCTCGAGCGCGGCGAGCTGCTCCTGCAGCGCGTCACGGGTGGGGTTGGTGCCGCGGCCGTACTCGTAGCCGTCGCGCAAACCGCCTATGCCGTCCTGGGCATACGTCGAGCTGAAGTGCAGCGGCGGAACCACGGCGCCGGTGCGCGGTTCGAAGGCCTGGCCGGCGTGGACGGCACGCGTGTTGAATCCTGCTTCGTTTGCAGACATATGAACTCCTAGTGTCAGTTGCTCAGGTAGGCGAGAAGGTCGTGTCGGGTCAGGATGCCCACGGGAGCTCCGACGAACGTCACCATGACGGTGTCGACGTCGGAAAGCAGCTCGCGGGCGGCGGAGATGGTTTCCAAGAAGCCGATGACCGGCAAGCGTTCCCCCATGTGCTCGGAGATCTTGTCGGTCAATTTCGCCTCGCCACGGAACAGCTTGGAGGTCAGCGTGCGCTCATCGACGGCGCCGAGGACCTCGCCCATGACAACAGGTGGTTCCTGCGAGAGGACCGGGATGTGCGAGACCCCGAATTCGTTCATGATGTTGATGACATCGCGGACGGTCTCGTTGGGGTGGATGTGGACGAGGTCCGGCATCTCGCCCGTCTTGGACTTCAGCACCTCGCCGACCGAGGCCTCCTCGCCGCCGGAGAGGAAGCCGTAGGAGCGCATCCACTTGTCGTTGAAGATCTTCGCCAGGTAGCCGCGGCCGGAGTCCGGCAGGATCACGACGACGACGGCTTCCTCACCGAGGTCTTTGGCCACGTGCAGCGCGGCAACAACTGCCATGCCGGAGGAACCGCCCACGAGGAGGCCTTCCTCGCGGGCCAGTCGCCGGGTCATCTCGAAGGAGTCGGCGTCGCTCACGGCAATGACATCGTCCGGCACGGTCTTGTCGTAGTTGGCCGGCCACATGTCCTCGCCGACGCCCTCGACGAAGTAGGGCCGCCCGGTGCCGCCAGAGTAGACCGAGCCTGCCGGGTCTGCGCCTATGACCTTGACGCGGCCGCCGTCGGACTCCGGCCGGTTGGCGGAGACTTCCTTGAGGTACCGTCCCGTACCGGTGATGGTGCCGCCGGTACCTGCGCCGATCACAACGTGGGTGATCTTTCCGTCGGTGTCACGCCAGATCTCGGGTCCGGTGGTTTCGTAGTGGCTGCCGGGAGCGGCGGGGTTGGAGAACTGGTCCGGCTTGTAGGCTCCCGGGATTTCCGACACGAGCCGGTCGGAGACGCTGTAGTAGCTTTGCGGGCTGTCCGGGGCCACGGACGTGGGAGTGACCACAACTTCGGCGCCGTACGCCTGAAGCACGGCACGCTTGTCCTCGCCCACCTTGTCCGGGACAACGAAGATGCACCTGTAGCCCTTTTGCTGGGCCACGAGGGCAAGTCCGACGCCGGTATTGCCCGAGGTCGGTTCCACGATGGTTCCGCCCGGCTTGAGCTTTCCGTCCCGTTCTGCCTCCTCGACCATCTTCACCGCGATGCGGTCTTTGATCGAGCCACCGGGGTTCACATATTCGAGCTTCACCAGAACGGTGGCTTTGATGTCCCCGGTCACGTGGTTTAGCTTGATGAGCGGTGTATTGCCAATGAGGTCCAGGACGGACTGGGCGTACTTCATAGGTACCAAGTTACCGCTTGGTCGGGAGTGCTTCGGTGCAGACGAGGCCCGGGGCGGTGGCGGGTCCGCGGATAGCCGTCCGGCGTCTAGCCATCCGCCGTCTAGCCAAAGGATGGCCTCGCGGGGCAAGCTAGCGGGGAACACCCTCCAAGGAAAGGACATGCACCATGGATTGGACCCTCGAAGTGGTTGTGCTCCCTGTGAGTGACATTGACCGTGCCATCGAGTTCTACCGCGACAAGGTGGGCTTCAACCTCGACCACAACACCACCAACGAGCACATGCACGTGGCGCAACTGACTCCGCCGGGCTCCGGATGTTCGATCGTCGTCGGAGACCTCCCGGCGCAGAATGAGATGGCACCGGGTTCCATGCGGGGTCTTCAACTTGTGGTCGCGGATGCGCGCGCTGCACGCGAAGAATTGCTCGGCCGGGGCGTCGAGGCCAGCGAAATCACCGTCTTTGACGAGCGCGACGGCGGCACGTTCTTCGGCTTCAGCGATCCGGACGGCAACACGTGGGCGGTGCAGGAACTCAAGGTCCGCGCCGAGAAGCCGCTGATCCCGGCGGAGGCCCGCGGCCGCTTCGGGGAATAGGGGCGAGCCGGGGCTACCTGGGCTTGAGCCGGGCCGAACTAGCCCCCGGAATCAGCGCGAACTAGCCCCCGAACAATCGACTCACTCAGCCGGTGCAGGGCTACCTGCCGAAGAGTCGGTCTGCCAGAGGCCCAGGATGTTGCCTTCAGTGTCCTTGAAATAGGCGTAGTAGCCCATGCCCGGAACAGCGTCCTTGCCTTTGACAACCGAACCGCCCGCACTCTCGATCTGGCCAAGCGAAGCCTCGATGTCTTCGACGTCAACCGTGATGACGGGCGTCTTCAACTCTTCCGAGCGCGGGAACAGTGCACCATTGATGGCCCCGGGCGCGCTCGGCATACCGGTCTGCGGATCTGAAGGCGTGGTGATTGCGATCGTGTAGTCCATCTCCTGCATGGGATTGAGCGTCCAGCCGAAGGCACCCTGGTAAAAAGTGTTGGCCCGCTCCTTGTCGTCCGCGGGGATTTCAAAATGCACAACACCGGCCATTGCGTTCTCCTGAGATTGTCATGGAAGGCGCAGACGCCCCGCGCCACACGTGGAGTCTAGTCTTGTGGGTTTCGCGGCGTAAGGGCTTGGACGTCGCTCTTTTAGAGTGTTGTCGGACGAGCATGCGACCATGAATGAATGACCATCGTCGATGTCCCACCGGCCGCAGCGGCTGCGGCCGACGCCTCCGTTCGATGGCACCCCGGCGGTCCCTTCGACCTTCTGCAGACCCTGGGAATCCTCATGCGCGGCAACGGCGATCCCTCGTTCGCGGCGCGGCAGGACGGTGTGTGGATGGCCTTCACGACGCCGGACGGTCCGGCCACCTTGCGCCTCACCGCCGCGGGAAGCGGCCAAGACACGCATGTCGATGCCCAGGCTTGGGGCTCCGGGTCGGGCTCCGCCATCGCCTCTGTGCCTGCACTGTTGGGAAGCGGCGACGACTGGTCCGGCTTCGACGATGCCGCCTTCCATGCCACCCTCCCACGGATGGTCAGGGAAGCCCGACGCCGGAACCTCGCCGTCCGTTTACCTACCACCGGCCGGGTAGTCGACTCCCTCGTGCCCACCATTCTTGAGCAAAAGGTCACCACTATCGAAGCCCGGCGGGGATACCGCTACCTGATGTACCGGTACGGAACCGCAGCCCCCGGCGCTGGCCGACTTTCGACGTCGAGCCTGCCGTCGAGCCTGCTCGTCGCACCAACCGCCGCCCAGTGGTTGGCCATTCCTTCATGGGAATGGCACAAGGCCGGCGTGGGTCCCCAACGTTCGGCAACCGTCATGCGGGCGCTGCGATCCGCCGTCGCGCTTGAACGGCTTGCCTCACTCAGCGCGGCCGAAGCCGGGGCCAAGATGCAGACCATTCCGGGCATTGGCATCTGGACGGCTGCCGAGGTTGTCCAGCGGACCCATGGCTGCCCGGATTCGATCGCGGTGGGCGACTACCATTTGGCCTCGTACGTCGGGTACGCACTTACGGGCAGGAAAACGGACGACGCCGGAATGATCGCCCTCCTGGAACCCTGGCGCGGGCACCGGCAGCGGGTAGTCCGGATGCTCGGGCTGAGCGGCTTCCGCAAGCCCACCTTCGGACCCCGGATGACCATCCAGGACCACCGAGGACACTAGCAACGCGGGGTCACTTACGGCCCATGTTGCTGCCCGGCATGGGCCGTAAGTGACCCCGCGTTGGGGGTTTCGCCCGCTTGATCCGGCCGATGAGGCCGGTGAACCCTTCGGCCAGGTCATCGGCGTTGGCCTTGAAGTAGGACCAGCCGGCGCTGGTGAAGGCCTCGTCTCTCCGATTGTCCCTTGTCTGCCGTTCCCGAGCGAGATGCGGCGCACCGTCATACTGCACGGCGATCCGGAACCGCCGGTACCCCAGGTCCGCGGACGGCGACCATGGATCGTCCGGATCGAGGCGGAGCTGCAATTCCGGTTCAGGCAATCGCGCATCCACCATGGCCAACCGCAGGAACGTCTCCGGAAACGAGTCTGCTCCGACCCGCATGTCTTCGACGGCAAGCCGGGCCTTCTCCACGCCTTTCATGTTCGGATGCTGCCGGATCAGCAGGCGCAGCCCTTCCTTGTGCGCGTAGGGCTCCGTCCTTCCTTCAAAGCCGGGCCGGGGCATGCGGATCAATTGGTCGCCCATGGCAATCACGTACCGCAGCGGCAACTGATGCGCCAGGTCAAGCCACGTACGGGATGGGGAAGACACTGGGATTCCATCTATTTCCGTGACTTCGCCCGGCAACACACGGACTCGGTGCCCCGTCACTCCGGTCCGGCGGACCCGCGGTAGCCCATGGGGCTTGCTGAGGTGGACCGTCTTACCGCCGCCAAGCCATGGTGGAAGGCCGAGCCGGGTCAGTATCGCGGCGCTCTCATGGGACACCCAGGCACCGGGTGTTGCCGCGGCAAGGATCCGCGCCCGTTCGGCAAACGCGAACTCACGACCCGCAGGCAAGTAGATCAGGCGGCCGCCGTCGGACACATCCCTGGCCCGTAGTCGCTTGGGAGCCACGCCCAGTACACGCGATTCATAGACCGTGAAAGGACGGCTACTGAGTTCCTTCGGCAACGGAGTGATGCGGACCATGGGATCCAGTTTGTCCGCAATTTGACCCCGGAAAGGGGTTATCCACAGGCTGACTTTCAACCACCCCAACGCGGGGTCACTTACGGCCCGTGTTGCTGCCCGACACGGGCCGTAAGTGACCCCGCGTTGGATCAGAGCTTAGAGTCCCAGGCGGGCGATCGCTTCTTCGCGCATGTCGATCTTGCGCACCTTGCCGGACACCGTCATGGGGAAGCTCTCCCTGATGTCCACGTAGCGCGGGATCTTGTAGTGGGCCAGTTTGCCCCGGCAGAACTCCTGCACTCCTTCCAGGTCCAGAGCTGCTCCGGGTTTGAGGATGATGCAGGCCATCAGCTCTTCGCCGTACTTGGCATCAGGAACCCCGATGACCTGGACATCCTGGATGGCAGGATGCCGGTACAGGAACTCCTCGATTTCGCGGGGATAGACGTTCTCTCCGCCTCGGATGACCATGTCCTTTATGCGGCCCTCGATCACGATGAAACCGTCCGGGTCCATACGGGCAAGGTCGCCGGTGTGCATCCAGCCTTCGTCGTCGATTGCCTCGGCTGTCTTCTCCGGCTGGCCCCAATACCCGGCCATCACGGCGTAGCCCCGCGTGCACAGTTCACCGATTCCCCCGCGTTCCAGGGTTTCGCCGGTCCCTGGATCCACGATCTTGGACTCGAGCCGGGGCATGGTGCGCCCGACGGTCGTGGTCCTTTGCTCCAGGGTGTCAGCCGCGAGGGTCATGGTGGACACGGGGGAAGTCTCGGTCATTCCGTAGCAAATTGCCACATCCCGCATGTTCATCTCGGAGATGACACGCTCCATGACCTCGATGGGGCACAGGGAGCCCGCCATGACGCCGGTACGCAGCGTGGAGAGATCGTAGGAGGCGAAATCGGGCAAAGCCAGCTCGGCGATGAACATGGTGGGCACCCCGTACAGGGAGGTCCCGCCAAAATCCTGCACGGCTTCCAAGGCTGCCGCCGGGGTGAATCCGCGGCCCGGAATGATGGTGGCCGCGCCGTAGCTGAGGGCATTCAGGTTCCCGATGACCATGCCGAAACAGTGGTAGAACGGCACCGGAAGGACCACCCGGTCGCGTTCCGTGTAACCCAGCAGCCTGCCGATCTGGTTGCCGTTGTTGAGGATGTTGTGGTGGGTCAGCGTGGCACCTTTGGGGAAGCCTGTGGTCCCCGAGGTGTATTGCAGATTGATCGGATCGTGCGGGTCCAGTTCCGCCATGCGAGCCTTGAGCATTGAGGGCGCGACGTCGTCTGCCCGCTTGAGCAGTTCGGCGTACGTGAGCTCGGCGTCCGTTTGCGGTTCGCCTGCGTTGAGCATGTCCAGTCCTAGATCGGGAAGGAACACCAGCTCCCGAAGCTCCGGGCAGCTGGCCAAAGCTTCCCGGGCCATGCCCACGTAGTCACTGTTCTTGTCCGATGGGGCGGCCACCAGCATCCGCATGCCGTTCTGGCGGACCACGAATTCGAGTTCGTGGCTGCGGTACGCCGGATTGACGTTGACCAGGATCGCGCCGACCTTCGCCGTCGCGTATTGCAGGATGGTCCATTCGGCGCAGTTCGGGCTCCAGATGCCCACCCTGTCACCCTTGGCGACGCCCGTGGCGAGCAGCGCACGCGCGAGGCGGTCGACGTCGTCGTTCAGCTTTTCGTAGCTCCAGCGCCGAGCCTCATCGCCGGGTACCACGGCGGCTTCGATGAGCGCGTCCCGTAGCGGAAACTGCGCCGCGTTGCGTTCAAAGTTGGCGCCGATGGTCTCTTCAAGCAGCGGGACGTCAGTGTCCCCGGCTGTGTAGGAAAGCATGAACGCACGCTACCAACTCCGCGGGGCCAAGAGAAGACTTTTGCTTGGAAGTCCTACAAAATATTTCAGGGCCTTGCCGGGCCAACCGGTAATGTGAATCCCATGAGTGCACCCATTGACCTGCAGGCCACGTTCATCCCCAACGACGGCGAATTCTTCCGCGTCAAGCTCGCGCTGGAAATCGCGATCGACGAAGTGGTGAACGAACCCGGCTGCATCCGCTACGAGCTCACCGAAGCCAACGAGGACAAGCTGGTCCTGACCGAGCAGTGGGCCTCGGAGGAACACCTCGACATCCATTCCAAGGGCATCGCCGTCCAGGACCTCAATGAATCCCTCAGCGCGCTGCTGGCGGAGCCGGTGAAGCTCGAGCGCCTCTAGGAGTTTTCTGCGCGCTGCTTTGCGATGTGCGCGTGGACCTCATCCATGTCGAGCCCCTTGACAGCTTCGATGACCTGTTCCAGCTGGGGTCCGTTCAGTGCCCCCGGCTGCGAGAACACGAGGACCTTTTCGCGGAAGGCCATAAGCGTGGGGATCGAGGAGATACCGGCTTCGGCGGCAAGCTGCTGCTCGGCCTCGGTGTCCACTTTGGCGAAGAAGACATCGTGATGCTTCTCGGAAGCGGCCTGGTATGTGGGGGCAAACTGCCTGCACGGGCCGCACCACGCAGCCCAGAAATCCACCAGGACAATGTCATTGCCCTCGATGGTCGATGCGAACTGCTCGCCGGTGATGTCAACTGTAGCCATGCTTCCACGGTACGCGACGCCGCGTTCGAAGTCGCGCTTGTTCGCTACCCGGCAAACCGGGAATAAACCACGACGGCGGGCGCTGGGATCCGGCCGAGCCGAGCCTCTCAGGAAAATCACCCTAGCGAACCATTGAACGCATGTTTAGTATGTTAAACATGCGTTCAGCAGTCGACGATCTCAGCACCCGCGCCCGCATCCGAGACGCCGCCATTGCCGTGTTCGGCAAGCAAGGCTTCTCCGCCACCATCCGGGCCGTCGCCGCCGAGGCAGGCGTCAGCCCTGGCCTCGTGATCCACCACTTCGGCAGCAAAGCCGGTCTCCGCGAAGCCTGCGACCACCACGTCTTGGCCGAAACGGCCGGACAGGGCATCCGGAAAACCGACCCCGAGGCAGTGGGCACACAGATCCAGGACTTCCTGTCCCACCCTGAGCAATACGCCCACGAGATCGCGTATGTCCGGCAGTCCCTCGGCGACGAGTCCGACGCCGGTGACGCCTTCTTTGACGCCGTGGTTGCGCAAACCCGGGCCATCATCGAAGCCGGAATCGCGGGCGGCACCATCCGCGCCTTCGACGACGTGGCAACCACCGCCGTCGTGGTCGCGACGAATAGCCTTGCCATGCTGGTACTGGGCAGGCACGCGGCCAGGGCGTCGGGGACGAGCGAGCTGGGTCCGGACATGCTCCGCGTACTGACACTCCCTACCGTTGACCTCTACACCCACGGCTTCTACACCGACACCCGGTTCCTCGATGCCGCGCGGGCCGCGCTGGCGGAACCGGCACCCGAACCCACTGGAACCGGGACCGCATCATGAAACAGGCAATCGTCGTCGAAGGCCTGCGCAAGAAGTTCGGCCGCCGGGAAGTCCTGCACGGCATCGACTTCAGCGTGGAACCGGGCAGCGTGTTCGGCGTCATCGGTCCCAATGGTGCCGGCAAGACCACCACCATGCGCTGCCTGCTGGACATCATCCGCCCAAGCGGTGGACATGTTCAGGTGCTCGGCGAAGATCCGCGCCACGCCGGACCCGAGCTGCGGCGCAGGATCGGCTACCTCCCGGGCGAGCTTTTCCTGGAGCAGCGCATCACCGGACGCAGGCTGCTGGACCACTATGCTGCGATCAGCGGCCCGGTGAAACCCGGACGCATCGACGAACTCGCTGAACGCCTGGACCTGGACCTCGACCGCCACACGCGCAAGCTTTCCAAAGGAAACAAACAGAAGCTCGGGCTGGTCCAGGCATTCATGCACAACCCCGAGCTCCTCGTTCTGGACGAACCTACCAGCGGGCTGGATCCCTTGGTCCAACAGGAGTTCCTGGCCATGGTGCGGGAAGCCCGCGACAAGGGACAAACCATCTTCCTGAGTTCGCATGTCCTCAGCGAAGTCCAACAGGCCGCGGACGAGGTCGCGATCCTGCGGGACGGCAAGATCGTCACGGTCGCCACCGTGGATGCCCTCCGCGAGACTGCCCTCCGGCATTTGCGGCTCACCGCCAGCGGCATCACGGCGGACGACGCCGGTGCGCTGCTGGGCCGGGTATCCGGTGTCGGGGCGCTTGAGGTGCTCGAAGTGGGCGACGGCGTCGAGGTCTGCGCGGTTCTGGAAGGCGGCATCCAACCGTTGGTACAGGCACTGTCCACGCTTGAACTGAAGGACCTGGTGCTGGAAGAGCCGGACTTGGAGGAATCGGTGCTCAAGCTGTACGGGATGACAGGCAACGGCAAGCGCAACGGCACCGGCCGCAAGCCGCTGAAGGCAATGAAAGGGGCCCGCAATGAATAGGAAACTGCCTCTCTTCAGGCGCGCATTCCTGGATCCCTGGCGTTCCTCCCTCGGCTGGGCGGCCGGGTTGGCGGCCGCCATCGCCCTCTACCTTCCACTCTTCCCTTCGATCGGCGGCAGCTCGCAAATGCAGGGCATGATCAATGCCCTGCCACCTGAAATGACCAAGGCCTTGAATTACGACCAGATCGCCACAGGCACCGGGTACACCCAAGCTACGGTGTTCGGGCTCATCGGCTTCCTCCTCATGACGATTGCCACCGTATCCTGGGGCGCTGCGGCAATAGCGGGCGACGAGGAGTCCGGACAATTGGAACTCACGCTCGCCCACGGCGTGACCAGGATCCAAGTCGCGTTTGAGCGGGCGCTGGCTATCGCCTTGCGCGTGGTCCTGCTCGCTGTCTTGGTCCTCGTGCTGATCCTCTCGCTCAATGAATCGGCGCAGCTGAAGATCAACCCGCAAAACCTGTTCGGCGCCACGGTCATGTTTGCGGGGCTCGCACTCCTTAGCGGCACAGGGGCGCTGTTCGCCGGCGCGCTGACAGGGCGGAAAGCGTACGGGCTCGCGGTGGGGGCGGCTATCGGAGTGCTGGGTTACGTGTTCAATGCCGTGGGCAGGCAAAGCCCGGACCTTAACTGGCTGCTCAATCTCTCCCCGTATCACTGGGCCTACGGCAACTCACCGGTGACCAATGGGGCGGATTGGGCCGCAGCCGGCTGGCTCTGGGGAATCTCGGCAGGACTGGTGCTGCTGAGCGCGGTTGCGCTGCAAAGGCGCGACGTCGGGGCGTAGCGACGCGTGCGGGCGCCGGGCCCCAAGTGCCCGGCGGGACCAGCGCCCTGAGGCGTAAGTGCCAGATGTGCTAGTGCCAGAAGTGCTAGTGCCAGAAGTGCGGGGCGGTTTTGCGCGCGCCGGGGAGCGCGTTGTTCTCGCGCCACTCGTGGATCCATTCCGGAAGCTCGAGGTCTGCGGGAGGCTCACCGAACTCGGCCAGGATTTCTTCCTGGCTAACGGGCCGGCCCTTGGCGACAAGCCGGGTGGCAATGTGCGCGCGGGCGTAGATCTCGCCGTCGACCACCATGCGTTGTTCAAAGTAGATCGCTTTGGAATCGAGCCCGATGATCTTGGACTCGATGGTGTATTGCTGCCAAAGCTGCAACGACTTCCGGAAGGCGATGGTCTCCCCCGCAGCCACCGGGCTCCAGCGGCGGCGGCGCATCTTTTGCCAGATCCCTGCGCGCACCATGAGGTCGAAGCGTCCGAGATCCATGAGCGAGAAATACATGCCGTTGTTGACATGCATCGCAATGTCGATGTCCGTGGGCAGCACTCGCATGGGCAGCGAGGATGTGCCCCAAACGCTGAGCCGGCTCCGCCTGGACGAAGTGAACAAGATCAAGAGGGTTCGGAGAAGCAAATGCATAAGCGCCATGTTACTCCGCAGTAACATTTCGGGACAGCCTCGTCTTGTGTGTCATTGCATGGCATGTCGTTTACCGCCGGTTCACATGCCACGGGAAGAATGTCTGAAAACAAATTGCAGAAGGCACCAAGGAGATCCCGTGAGCACCACCCAAACCATCAGGGCACACGCAGAGGTGTGGCCTGAACTGCCGCTCCACCAGGAGCTGGTGTTGCAGGACACCCGCGGCAACAGGATCATCGGCACCTTGGACGGCATGACCGAGGACCGCAGCACGCTTTGGATCCAGTTGTCCGGAGGCCTGGGCCGGCAACTCGTGCACCACCAGGACGGGTACTGGCTGGAGCCGGGCAGCGCCAGCTAAAAGCGGCGGGGGCGTGTCGCCGTCGTGAGCCACCGAGAGCCGGCGGCACGGTGGCAGGCGCCTCAGCAGGCGCCGTCGACACGCCGAATCCCTGACGACACCGGAATTCCAGTGTCGAAGGTCCACTTGCGCCACGCGGAACATTTTCCGCGTCGAACCGGGAGCCGGACACACAAAAAAATCCCCGGAACCAATGGTTCCGGGGATTTAATTTTGTGGCAGATGAGGGATTCGAACCCCCGTAGGCGTTGCCAGCTGATTTACAGTCAGCCCCCTTTGGCCGCTCGGGTAATCTGCCGAACTTCAAAAGAAGTCACTCCCGATCATCGTTTCGTTTCCGATCCGGTAAGCGCGAGCAAGACAACCTTACAGAACTTCCGCCGAAGAATCGAATCGAGGCCTCAAGGCCCCAAAATCGGCTGAAATCTCAGGCATCTCCGAGTATCCGGCCGGCCAGCTTGGCCTCGAAACTGGCCGCCTGCTCCAAGGTGATCTGGTTGAGCTGCACGGCCCGCAACAAGTCCGCGTGGACGCCATCCATCCGCGATGCCGCGTCAGGGACCGGGCTCAAGACCACGGACGCCGCGAGCGCTGCGGCTGCAACCGCGCTTGCGGCGGTGGCGGCAGCGACTCCGATGGAACCGGCCGCGGCAGCAGCTGACTTGGTGACGTATCGGACGGCCTGCTTGCTCATGGTGCTCCCTTTCAGGATGGGGTCTTCAAACTGATACAACTCTGTCCGGGCAGTCTCAGTTCCGGCCATGCGTGTCCTGTGAGCGAACTGTGAACGCCCGGCACACGCCGGGCGCTTCCGTATTAGGCTGGTTGGCAGACAAAGCCGCCCGTTTCCGGGCCGCAACGCACCAATCAAACGCAACGCACCAACCAAAGGAGAGTCATGGCAGGCGAATCCACATTCGACGTCGTCAGCAAGGTAGACAAGCAGGAAGTCGCCAACGCGCTCCACCAGTCCCAGAAGGAAATCGCACAGCGATACGACTTCAAGGGCGTCGGCGCCGAGATCGACTTCAGCGGCGAAAAGATTCTCTTGAAAGCCAATTCGGAGGACCGCGTTCTTGCCGTCCTGGACGTGTTCCAGTCCAAGCTCATCAAGCGCGGCATCTCCCTGAAGTCCCTCGACCAGGGCGAGCCTTACCCCTCCGGCAAGGAATTCCGCCTGGAATGCTCCATCAAGGAGGGCATTGCCCAGGACATCGCCAAGAAGATCAACAAGATCATCCGCGACGAAGCCCCGAAGTCCGTCAAGTCCCAGATCCAGGGCGACGAGCTCCGCGTCACCTCGAAGTCGCGCGATGACCTGCAGGAAACCATGAACATCCTGAAGAAGTTCGAAGAGGCCGATCTCCAGTTCGTGAACTTCCGCAGCTAAGACCGTTTCTGCGGCGTGATTACCGGGGCGTTGCTTCCGTAGTCCGCACAGAGTCCGCAGAATCCCCGAGGACCGCAGCGATCAGACTTGACCCTGCGGTCCTCGGTTGTCTGAATATAGGCTGGTTCAGGCTGTGACCTCCGATGGAGGACCCGAATCATGAATGAAGTGCGAGCACTGTATGACACTGACAGACCAGTACGTCGAGGCCACTGAACGAGACCGTTTGGAGGACCTGGCCAAGAGCCGGCTATTGGACACGCCTCCGGAGGAACGGTTCGACCGGATCACCCGGCTCGCCCAGGCCCTCTTCGGCGTGAGCGCCGCCAGCATCGCGCTGATCGACGGGAACCGTCAATTCCTTAAGTCATTCGTGGGTCCGCTGTCCCGCGAGTCCGAACGGCGCCACACCTTCTGCACCGAGACCATCAAGTCCGCCGATGCCCTGGTGGTGGAAAACGCGATCATCGACGAACGTTTCCGGAACAGCCCGCTGGTCACCGGCAACCCCCACATCAAGTTCTATGCCGGACGCCCGCTCACCGGTCCCGGCGGCACACACGTCGGGACGTTTTGCATCATCGACCAGTCGCCCCGCACCTTCTCGAAGGAAGAGCGGAGGGTCCTTGAGGACCTCACGGCCATCATCCAGCGGGAAATGAACCTGTCCTGGGACATCGACAACGGCGCCCGCATGCAGCGGGCGCTCCGGCCCGCCGATCCCCCA
Source organism: Arthrobacter sp. NPDC080031 (assembly GCF_040702485.1). Classification (NCBI taxonomy): domain Bacteria; kingdom Bacillati; phylum Actinomycetota; class Actinomycetes; order Micrococcales; family Micrococcaceae; genus Arthrobacter; species Arthrobacter sp. NPDC080031. Next base: position 76,005 of record NZ_JBFBLA010000004.1, on the reverse strand, counting down.
GCCCCGGCTGGCTACGCGCTGGGAACCTGCTTCTACCCGGCGTTCGGAGTCAGCGGGGATTTCTATGACCTGGGCACCACCACGGACGGCAGCTTCCGATTGACCGTTGGCGACGCTATGGGCAAGGGCGTGGGGCCGGGCCTCGTGGCGGGGACGGTGCATTCCGCCTTTGCCGCCACCGGCTGGCACGACGGACCGGCGGCCACCCTCCGCTCCGCAAGCGACAGCGTGGAGGATAAGCTCACGCGGGCCGGCTCCTATGCGACGGTCTTTCACGCCGTCATCCACCCGGCCACCGGCAAAGGCCACTACGCCGATGCCGGGCAGGGCCTTAGCCACATCCTGCGGGCGGACGGAACGCTCGAACGCCTCCCCACCACAGGGCCTCCCATGGGCTTGATGCCCGGCCAGGACTGGGCCACGCTGCCCTTCAGCCTGGAACCCGGCGACGGACTCCTGATTGCGACCGACGGACTCCTGGACCTCCATGGCAGCGACCTGGACCAGCTGGCAGCCGTCATCGCACACCGTGCACCGGGCACCAGCCCGGACGCGGCGGTGAAGACCTGGTGCGACCGCCGCGGAAAGACAGGCATCCTGGACGACATCACCGCGGTCCTGCTGCAGCGGAACGCTTCCGGCGCCTGACACCGGCGTCCCCGCTCACCGTCCCGCACCTTCCCGAAAGGAATTCCGCGTGCGCCAAACGCCACCGGCTCCGGGCCCCGACGCTGACACCCGCCGTCGGTCCGGGCGCCTCCAAGTGGTCGCCGTCCGCCTGTTGGTGATACTTACGCTGGTCACCGGAGCCAACTACATCCTCTGGCGGTGGTTGGCCTCGCTCAACTGGGATGCCTGGTGGATTGCGGTGCCGCTGGTCGCCGCCGAAACTTACAGCCTGATCGACGTTCTGCTTTTTGGAATGACCGTGTGGCGGATCAAGCACCGCACACCGCCGGCCGCCGCGCCGCCGGATACCACCGTGGACGTTTTCGTCACCACCTATAACGAGCCTCTGGAACTGGTGATGAGGACGGCTCTGGCCGCCCAACGGATCCGGCACCCGCACAGCACCTGGATCCTGGACGACGGCAACCGCGCCGAACTCCGTCAGCTGGCGGCCCGACACGGCCTCGGCTACGTCACCCGGTCAACGGAGTGGGAGGGCATGCCACGCCATGCCAAGGCCGGCAACCTCAACAACGCCTTGATGATGACCTCCGGCGAGTTTCTCCTCATTCTGGACGCGGACCAGGTACCGAGCCCGGACATCCTGGACAAGACACTGGGTTACTTCAACCACCACCAGGTGGCCTTGGTCCAGACACCGCAATACTTCATCAACGTTCCCGACAGCGATCCGCTGGGCAGCCAGGCCCCATTGTTTTACGGGCCGATCCAGCAGGGGAAGGACGGTTGGAACGCGGCATTTTTCTGCGGCTCCAATGCTGTGCTCCGCCGGGAAGCGCTCATGCAGCTCGGTTTGGTGGGGTATGTCCGGGAAACCGAGAAAAGCGTCCGCCGCGCCTTGGATGCGTCCCGTTCCGCGATCCGCAAGGCACGGCGGACCGCCGCCGGCGCACCAGAACTCCTGCAACAGACCCTCGACGAGGTGGAAGCGGCCACCCTTGAGGCCCGACGCCGGCTCGACGACGGCGAACCGCTCAGCGAGATCACCTACCGGGTACGCCGGCGGGTGGACCTTGCCGTGCAAACGGTAGTGCAGGCCGACCTCTCTGCACTCCAGTCCGACTTGGCGGAGATCGCCGCAATGTCGGCGGTCGAGGTCGGTGAGGCCGGCGTCCCTGTAGTTACCGATGACGCAATTCAGCGACTCTCGGCACATGACTGGTCACCGCTGGGCGCCATCGAATCCGTCCAGGCGGTACTTGACGCCCTGTCGGTGGAGCGTACCGGTGAGGCTCAGCCGGTGATGCCGCTGGCCACCATATCCGTCACCGAGGACATGGCCACCGCAATGCGGATGCACGCCATGGGCTGGCACAGCGTGTACCACCACGAGATCCTGGCCCACGGCCTCGCCCCCGAGGACCTGGGCACCATGTTGACGCAGCGCCTGCGCTGGGCTCAGGGAACCATCCAGGTCTTCCTGCGGGAGAATCCGTTGGTACAGCGCGGACTCAGCCTGGGACAGCGGCTGATGTATTTCGCAACGATGTGGAGCTATTTCAGCGGCTTCGCCGCTGTCGTCTACTTCGCCGCGCCGGTGATCTACCTTCTGTTCGGCATCCTTCCCGTCTCGAGCCTCAGCGCGGACTTCTTCGTGCGGTTCATTCCTTTCATGGTGGTCAACCAGATCCTTTTCGCCGTCGCCGGCCGGGGCATCCCCACCTGGCGCGGCCAGCAGTACAGCCTGGCGCTATTTCCAACCTGGATCAAGGCGTGCACGACGGCAGCACGCAACGTCTGGTTCGGGCGGCCGCTTGACTTCGCCGTGACACCCAAGGACCGGCAGGACGGGGGTCCGCGGTGGGCCCTGATCCGGCCCCAGATTGTCGTATCCGTGCTGCTGGTGCTTGCCGCGATCGCGGGCATCGGCCGGTTGGTCGCCGGAATGTCCGAGCCGATCGGAACCTTTGTCAACGTACTATGGATGCTGTTTGACTTGCTCGTCATGAGCATCCTGGTACGTGCCGTCCGCTACCGCGGTTTCCGGACCGACGATTCCGGGGAACCAGACGCCGGAACCATCGAAGCCCGTACTGAAAGGACCGCCAATGGACCTGAGCTATGACGTCAAAGACCACTACGCTGAGATCACCGCCGAGGGTCGGCTGAATATGGTGTCCGCGCCGAAGCTTCGGGAGATGGTTGCCGAAGTAGTCGCCGCGGGAACCAACCGGATTGTGGTCAACCTCCAGGAGACTTCCTTCATGGATTCCTCTGGCCTCGGGGCCCTGATCGGCTGCCTGAAGGCCGCCCGGCAAGCCGGCGGCGACCTGCGGATTGCCCAGGTGCAGCCCCAGGTCCAGATGGTCCTCGGCCTGACCAGCATCGACAAGGTCCTGATGTCCTATCCCTCCGCCGCCGAAGCCTTCGCGAATGGCTGAGATCCTGGCCCGGCGGTCGCTCCGCCAAGCGGCCCTCCCGGAGGCACTCGAGGTTGTGCACAGCGAACTCGACGCCGTCTGGGAGGATGCTCCGTTTGTGCCGGAGCTGGACCGGATGACATTTGCCACGGCCGTGATTGAGGCGGCCAGCAATGTCATCCAGCACGCCGTCCCCGAGACCGCCCGGCCCGTCGAAATCGGAGTGGACCTCATTGTGACCGCCGGGAGCCTGGAGGCCCGGGTCAGCGCTTTCGGGGCAGCGAACCCCGCGGCGCTCGACGCCGGCTCAGCGATGCCGGATGCAGACGCCGAGTCCGGCCGCGGCCTTGCTCTCATCCACGCGCTCGTCACCACGGTGACCTTCCGGCGCGAGAACGGAACGAACACCTGGATCCTCACCAAATCCCGACTGGAGGACTAGGAAGGTAACCTAGGCGGCGCGGAGTACGACGGCGGCGCGTCACGCCAGGCAACTTTTTGGAGTCGAGGCCTGGCGAAAACCCCGGGATTCCGGCACCGCACCGATCCGCCCGCTCCAAAAAGTTGCAGCACGTGACAGCTAGGAGAGCGTCCGGCCAGCCATCCGTTCGAGCCGCTCGATGCGCTCACGCATTGGCGGGTGGGTGGCGAACAGCTTGGTCATGGCCCCGCCGCGGAACGGGTTGGCGATCATGAGGTGTGAAGTATTCACGAGGCGCTGATCCTGTGGCAGCGGCACTTGCTTCACGCCCGCTTCGATCCTGCGGAGGGCTGAGGCGAGCGCCAGCGGATCCCCGGTGAGCTCCGCGCCGTCGTGGTCGGCGTCGTACTCCCTCGTGCGGGAAATGGCGAGCTGGATCAGAGAGGCGGCAAACGGCGCGAGGAGCGCCATGGCGATCATGGCAATGGGGTTGGCGTTCCGCCGGTCCCCGCCGCCGAAGAACAGCAGCATCTGGCCCACCGAGGTAATGACGCCGGCGACGGCGGCCGCGATGGACGAGGTGAGGATGTCGCGGTTGTAGACGTGCATGAGTTCATGCCCGAGGACGCCGCGGAGCTCGCGCGCATCGAGCAAGTTCAGGATGCCCGCGGTGCAGCACACGGCGGCGTTCTTCGGATTGCGTCCCGTGGCGAAGGCATTGGGGGTCATCGTCGGAGAAATGTAGATCCGCGGCATGGGTTGGTTCGCCCGAACGGAGAGTTCCCGGACGATCTGGTACAGCTGCGGAGCCTGCGCTTCCGAAACCGGGTACGCGGCCATGGAGCGGATGGCGATCTTGTCGCTGTTCCAATACCCATAAGCAGTTGTCGCGACGCCGATCAGTGCCATGATCCAGATGGGCGACGCACTGCGGGTGCCCACGCCGATCACGGCTCCGAGTCCCAGCAGCACCGCCCAGAGCACACCGAATAGCGCTGCGGTCTTCAGGCCATTGTGATGATTATGCACTTCACTACTTTCTTGCAGTACGGCTTTTGTCTTGCATTGCATGCTGGTTCTGATCCGATTAACGCCGACGGCGGCCCGGACGTTCCAGCCTAGGGATACCGAATGCTGCGGCGGCCTAAGGCACCGGGTGGAGGGAATCGTACCTGAGGAAACCCCGCTGCCCGCGCGCCACGAGCCACGCCAGCACCGCGCACAGCACGCCGCCGAGGAGCAGCACCCAGCCTTCGCTGAGAACTTTGGTGACCCCACCGGCGAGCATGTCTCCCAATCTCGGACCACCGGAAACCACCACGATGAACACGCCTTGCAACCTTCCCCGCATGTGGTCCGGAGTGGCCGATTGCAGGATGGTGGTGCGGAAGACCGCGCTGACGGAGTCCGAGATTCCGGCAAGGGCACAACACAGGGCCGCAGGGATGATCCAGAGCGTCACCCCGCCGCGCCCCGCATCCCCGGCCAGGACCACGACCAGGCCGAAAGCCGCGATCGAGAAGCCCCATCCGGCCACGGACCATACCACCGCACTCCCCTGGCGCCGCACCCTTCCCAGGGGTCCGGAGAACAGCCCCGCCAGGAAGGCGCCGACAGCCACGGAGGCGAGCAGCACACCCACGGTGGTATCGCCACCCCCGATCATCGTGGCTCCGATCGCGGGCATGAGGGCGCGCGGCTGGGCGCAGATCATCGCAATGAGGTCGATGATGAAGGTCATGCGGAGGTTGGGCCGGGTGCCTAGGAAACGGAAGCCCTCGACGACGGAACGCAGGCCGGGTGCCGACGCGTTCTCGGCCGCGGGAAGGGCCGGGAGCTTGAAAAGGCTCCACAGCGCGAACGCGAAGCTCAGGGCATCGATCGTGTAGGTCCAGCCAAAACCGCTCGAAGCAACGAGCACACCGGCCAGCAGGGGGCCGGCCGTCATGGAAATGCCCATGTTGAGCATGCTCAGTGCGTTGGCGGCGGGCAGCAGCTCCTTCCGGACCAGCAAGGGAATAATGGCGCTGCGTGCCGGCCCGTTGATGCCCTGCCCGCCGCTCTGGATCGCGACGAGGACGAACAGGATCCAGACATTGTTCAGCTGGATCCAGGCTTGGAGCGCGAGGGCCACGCTGCAGGCCCACAAAACGAGGGATGCAACAATGGCGACTTTCCGCCGGTCATAGGCATCCGAAAGCGCACCGCCGAACAAACCCGCGATCACCAGCGGAACCAAGGCAAAGATGCTGAGCAGGCCCACGTAAAGGCTTTGTTGGGTGATGCTGTAAACCTCAAGGCTCACGGCAACCAGAGTCAGCTGGGATCCGACCATCGACACCGAAGACCCCAGCCACAGGCGGCGGAATGCGGGGCTTTCGCGAAGCGGGGTCATGTCAGCCAGGAGTTTCGCCACCGTCCAACCCTACCCACCAATGCGTCCGCCCTCCCGGAGCGCCGCGGGCTGCCGTCGGGCGCCCAAGTCCGGGCCGCCGTCGGGCGGGTTCATCCAAAGTTAGCCTCACCTTATTGTGAAGTACTCATAATAAGTGCTTCAATGGGCGTATGGCAGATCACACGGCAGACCAGGAAGCGTGGGCTTCCGCCCTGCATTCCCACGGACGCCGCGTGACCAAGCAGCGTCTTGCGGTTCTTGCTGCCGTTCAGCACAATCCACACTCCCCGGCCGAAGGCATTCTGGCTGCCGCGCGCAAGGATCTTCCCGAACTGACAGCGCAGTCTGTTTATGTGGTGCTGAGCGACCTCACGGACCTGCAGATGCTGCGACGCTTCGAGCCACCCCACTCTCCCGCCCTGTACGAGACCCGGGTGGGCGACAATCACCACCACGCCGTCTGCATCAGTTGCGGCCGCGTGGAGGACGTCGATTGCGCCGTGGGCCATGCACCCTGCCTCACCCCGCACTGGGATGAGCATTCCAAACCCATGACCATCCAGATCGCAGACGTCCTGTACCAAGGCATCTGCCAGGACTGCCAGGCCAAACAACAGCTTCCTACTCAAACGCAAGTAACCCACGAAATAGGAGAACGATGACCGCGAACATTTCTGTGCCCCTCTCGACCACCCAGTCGGGAGCGCCTGTCACTTCCGACGCGCATTCCAAGTCCGTTGGCGCCGATGGTGCCATCATCCTGACCGACCACTACCTGGTGGAAAAGCTCGCACAGTTCAACCGCGAGCGCGTCCCGGAGCGTGTTGTCCACGCCAAGGGTGGCGGCGCTTTCGGTACCTTCAAGACTTCCTCGGACGTCTCCCAGTACACCAAGGCAGCCCTATTCCAGCCGGGCGTCGAGACGGACATGCTCATCCGTTTCTCCTCCGTTGCAGGCGAGAACGGCTCCCCGGACACCTGGCGCGACCCCCGCGGCTTCGCCGTCAAGTTCTACACGTCCGAGGGCAACTACGACCTCGTGGGCAACAACACCCCGGTGTTCTTTATCCGCGACGGCATCAAGTTCCCGGACTTCATCCACTCCCAGAAGCGCCTCCCGGGCACCCACCTGCGCGACGCCGACATGCAGTGGGACTTCTGGACCCTGTCCCCCGAGTCCGCACACCAGGTCACCTGGCTCATGGGCGACCGTGGCCTGCCGGCTTCCTGGCGTGAAATGCAGGGCTACGGCTCGCACACCTACCAGTGGATCAACGCCGAGGGCGAGCGCTTCTGGGTCAAGTACCACTTCAAGTCCAACCAGGGCGTCAAGACCATCACGGGCGACCAAGCAGCTGAGCTGGCCGGCTCGGACGCGGACTTCTACATCCGCGACCTCCAGGAAAACATCGCCGCCGGCAACTTCCCGTCCTGGGAACTGCACGTCCAGGTCATGCCCTACGAGGACGCCAAGACGTACCGCTTCAACCCGTTCGACCTCACCAAGGTGTGGCCGCACGGGGACTACCCGCTGATCCACGTGGGCACCATGGAGCTCAACAAGAACCCGGAGAACTACTTCGCGCAGATCGAGCAGGCCACCTTCGCGCCCTCGAACTTCGTTCCGGGCATCGCTGCCTCCCCGGACAAGATGCTGCAGGCCCGCATCTTCTCCTACGCTGACGCACACCGCTACCGCGTGGGCACAAACCACGCCCAGATCCCGGTGAACCAGCCGAAGAACCAGGTCAACAACTACAGCCAGGACGGCGCGGGACGTTACCTGTTCAATGCTCCTTCGGTTCCGGTCTACGCACCGAACTCCGTGGGTGGCCCGGCCGCTGTTGAGCCGCAGAACCCTGCCGGCGGCTGGGAGAACGACGGCGAGCTGACGCTCTCCGCACACTCCCTGCACGCCGAGGACAGCGACTTCGGCCAGGCCGGCGCGCTGTACCGCGAGGTTTACGACGACGGCGCCAAGGCCCGCCTGCTGGAAACCATCACGGGCGCTGTGGGCGGCGTCAAGAGCCCCGGCATCAAGGAACGCGCCATCCAGTACTGGACCAACGTCGATGCCGAACTCGGCGCCAAGCTGCGCGCCAACCTCGGCGCAGGCCAAGGCGAGTCGGCTGCAGAGGCAGCCAACAAGCTGTAACAAGCTCGATAACGAAGCAACCCCGCTGCGGATCCTCTGCGGCGGGGTTGCTTTCTTAATGGGCACCGAAAGGCACGTCGAACCCGGGGCTTTGGGGCGGGTTTTCCACGGCGGGTTTTCCGTGACGGTTTTCCACCGGGGTTTTCCGCCAGGGTTTTCCACATAGCCGACAATGACTCTGGCTAGCTCGGCATTGTGATCCATAGGATCCTTACATGAGCACATTTACCGGGATCCCCGCAGCGGCCATCGCCTTCTATGCCGAACTTGAAGAGAACAACAACCGCGAATGGTGGCTGGCGCACAAAGACATCTACGACTCCGCCGTGAAGGAGCCATTGACGCTGTTGCTGGAGGAGCTTGAGCCACGTTTCGGGCCGGGCAAGGTTTTCCGTCCGAACCGGGATATCCGTTTCTCCCAGGACAAGTCCCCTTACAAGACGGCACAAGGAGCGTTTGCGGCGGACAAGGAGGGCGTGGGCTACTACCTCCAGCTCAGCGCAGACGGCCTGTTGGTCGGCGGCGGATGCCACTCCCGCACCACGGAGCAGATTGCCCGGTTCCGCGCCGCCACGGATTCGCCGGCCAGCGGGGAGGAACTCCAGAAGATCGTCGATTCCATCGCCGCGGCCGGTTTCGCGGTGGAAGGCGAGAAGCTCAAGACCGTGCCGCGTGGTTTCGACAAAGACCATCCACGCGCCGAGCTCTTGAAGCACAAATCGTTGTCTGCCGGGGTGACCTTGGGCGAACCGGAATGGATGTCGCAGCCCTCAGCCAAGGAAGAAATCGCCAAGCGTTGGGAGGTACTGCGCCCGCTCGTGGAGTGGGTCAACGAGCACGCGGCCCCGTAGTCGCGCGTAGCCGCCCGTAGTCATTGGGTCGATAGGGTTGAGGTCGAAAGCATTGGAGCGGCCCTATGCCTAGGAACCGGATCGCTTGAAATCAAACGGCCACCCCCTCGAGCCATGGAACATGTGTCCTAAGCTCGAGGGGTCCGTGAGTCCGGCCTGAGCAGTGAATCCGTCCCCGGGTCAGACCTTACTGAGGCTGTCCTCGTCGTCGCTGGAATCGCCGGAGCCCCTGGAGTCGCTTGAATCGCCGTTCCGGCCGGAATCAGATGCCGTCCCGGACACAGCGGCCTTCGCCGAAGCGAACTTCTCGTTCAGTCGGGAGTGGCGCTGCCCGTACGCAAAGTAGATGGCCAGTCCGATTCCCAGCCAGATGGCGAAGAAGATCCAGGTCTCCACGGCCAGGTTTGTCATCAGGTAGACGCACAGGACGGCCGAGACCACGGGAAGCACCTTGCCGAACGGAACCCGGAAAGCCGGCTTCAGGTCCGGTCGCTTCTTACGCAGGACCAGGATGCCCAGGCTCACCATCACGAAGGCCGAGAGGGTACCGATGTTGATCATTTCTTCGAGGAGATCCACGTTGGTCAGACCCGCGACGATTGCCACGGCAGCGCCACAGATGATCTGGAGCCGGACCGGCGTCGAACGCTTGGCGCTGGTCTTGGACAGCGCGCGGGGAAGCAGGCCGTCGCGGCTCATGGCGAGGACCACGCGGGCCAGGCCCATGAGCAGCACCATGATGACGGTGGTCAAACCAATCAGGGAGCCAAAGGCAATGACCTTGGCCGCATCGGTGTTTCCAACCGCCTCGAAGGCCGTGGTGAGGGTGGGGTTCTTAGCTTCGGCCAGCTGCGTGTAGGACACCATGCCGGTCAGGGCCAGGGAGACCAGGATGTAGAGCAACGTCACCAGCGCCAGTCCGCCGAAGATGCCACGGGGCAACGTCTTCTGCGGGTTCTTGACCTCTTCCGCGGAGGTCGCAACCACATCGAAGCCAATGAACGCAAAGAACACCAAGGCTGCGCCGGCAAAGATGCCCAGCGTTCCGTACTGGGCCGGAACCGCCCCAGTGAGGAAGCCGAAGAAGGACTGCTTCATGACATCCGCGCCGTCGCTTCCTCCGGTAGGCTGCGACGCCGGGACAAAGGGCGCGTAATTGGAGAATTTCACGTAGGTGAAGCCGACAACAATCACGAACAACACCACGGCGATCTTGATCAGCGTGAAGACGTTGCCTACGCGCGCGGAGAGCTTGGTGCCGAGCACCAGGAGCGCCGTGAAGATGGCAACAATCAGTAAAGCGCCCCAATAGAGATCCACCCCGGCGATGTTCAAGGCCGGGGGCATACCCACACCCATGAGAGCGAACACTTTGCTCAAGTAGATTCCCCAGTACTTGGCGATCACGGCAGCAGCCGTAAACAGTTCGAGGATGAGGTTCCAGCCAATGATCCAGGCGAGGACTTCGCCCATGGTGGCGTAGGTGAAGACGTAGGCGGACCCGGCGACCGGGATCGCAGTAGCGAATTCGGCGTAGCACATGATGGCCAAGGCACACGTGACGGCTGCGACGGCGAAGGAGATCGTCACGGCGGGTCCGGCAAAGTTTGCAGCGGCCTTGGCGCCGACAGAGAAGATCCCGGCGCCGACGGCTACGGCAACGCCCATGATCATCAGATCCCAGGTGCTGAGGGAACGCTTGAGCTTGCGTCCGGGCTCATCGGCGTCCGCAATGGACTGCTCGATCGATTTGGTCCGGAAGAGGTTCATAGAAGAGTCCACAATCTTGATGGGGTGCTGGAAACAGACTCATCAAGAGTAGTGTCCAGCCAATGGACCCCCATATTTGTCCCAAATTGTGAGACGCGAGGACGGTGTATCTTCAGAGCTTGGGGACGTTCCAGTCCATCAAGGCGGAACGGATAAGGAAGCGTTTCCCCTCCGGCGATTCCACGGAGAAGCCGCTCCCGCGGCCGTCCACGACATCCACCGTCAGATGCGTGTGGGACCAGTAATTGAACTGCTCCCGGGACATCCAGAACTCCAAAGGTTGCGGCCGTTCGGGCCCGCCGATGTCGAAAAGCCCAAGCAAAATGTCCGAATCACCGGTAATGAATTCGCCGGCGGGGTAACACATGGGTGAGGAACCGTCGCAGCAACCACCTGACTGGTGGAACATGAGGGGACCGTGTTGCTCCCACAACTTCCGGAGCAGTTCGATGGAAACGGCGGTGAGCGCCACCCGGGAAAAGTCTTCTCCGGGCAGCGTCACCGCGGCGTCAAGCTTGTCGTGGGACATTAGAACCTCAGCACCACGCGGCCGTCGATCTTGGCGTGCTTCATTTCGTCAAGGACCGCGTTGACCTCGGAGAGTTCCCGCGTGGACACGGTCGGGTGGATCTTGCCCTGCGCGTAGAAGTCCAGCGCTTCCCTCCGGCAGGGAACAGGAAGGGGAACGGACTGGATCTGAAGGTCCTTACCGAATTCAGTTACTACGGCTGCTTGCATTGTCGTCGTCATTGGCGAAATCCTTGCGTCGTTTAAGCGGTTTTCGAGGGGGCTGCTGCTTTCCTGAGGGGTGGCCAGGCGTGGATCGGCGGGGAGGGATCTGTGCCGACCCCTCCCCGCCGGGCCAAGTGCGGCTTAGAAGAAGCCGAGCTTGTTCTCGTTGTAACTGACCAGGAGGTTCTTGGTCTGCTGGTAGTGGTCCAGCATCATCGCGTGGTTCTCACGACCAATGCCGGAGGACTTGTACCCGCCGAACGCGGCGCCGGCCGGGTAGGCGTGGTAGTTGTTGACCCAGACGCGGCCGGCCTGGATTTCCCGGCCCGCCCGGTAGGCGACGTTGCCGTTGCGGGACCAGACACCGGCGCCGAGTCCGTAGAGGGTGTCGTTGGCGATGCCGATGGCGTCGTTGTAGTCGCTGAACTTCGTCACGGACACCACCGGGCCGAAGATCTCCTCCTGGAAGATCCGCATCCGGTTGTGGCCTTCGAAGATGGTCGGCTGGACGTAGTAGCCGCCGGCCAGGTCGCCGTCGAGCTGTGCGCGGGCGCCGCCGGTGAGGACCTTGGCGCCTTCCTGCTTTCCGATGTCGATGTAAGAAAGGATCTTCTCGAGCTGGTCGTTGGAGGCCTGGGCACCGAGCTGGGTGTCGGTGTCCAGCGGGTTGCCTTGGATGATCTTGTTGGTGCGGGCCACGGCGTCGGCCATGAAGGAGTCGTAGATGCCTTCCTGGACCAGTGCGCGGGAGGGGCAGGTGCAGACTTCGCCCTGGTTGAAGGCGAAGAGCGTGAAGCCTTCCTGGGCCTTGTCGTAGAACGCGTCGTTCTGCGCGGCGACGTCGTCGAAGAAGATGTTCGGGCTCTTGCCGCCCAGCTCAAGGGTCACCGGGATCAAGTTCTGGGACGCGTACTGGCTGATCAGCCGGCCGGTGGTGGTCTCGCCGGTGAAGGCGACCTTGCGGATCCGGGGGCTGGAGGCCAGGGGCTTGCCGGCCTCGACGCCGAAACCGTTGACGACGTTGACCACGCCGGCGGGCAGCAGGTCACTGATCAGTTCCATCAACACCAGGATGGAGGACGGGGTCTGCTCGGCGGGTTTGAGGACGACGGCGTTGCCCGCGGCCAGTGCCGGGGCGAGCTTCCACACGGCCATCAGGATCGGGAAGTTCCACGGGATGATCTGGCCCACGACGCCCAGCGGCTCGCGGAAGTGGTAGGCCGTGGTGTCCTCGTCCAGCTGGGACAAGTGGCCTTCCTGGGCACGGATCGCGGAGGCGAAGTAGCGGAAGTGGTCCGCCGCGAGGGGGATGTCCGCGTTCAGGGTTTCCCGGATGGGCTTGCCGTTGTCCCAGCTCTCGGCCACGGCCAGCAGCTCGACGTTTTCATCGATGCGGTCGGCGATCTTGTTCAGGATCGCGGCGCGCTCCGTGGCCGAGGTCTTGCCCCAGGACGGTGCTGCTTTGTGAGCGGCATCCAGTGCCAGCTCGATGTCCTCGGCTGTGCCCCGTGCAACCTCGCAGAAGGCCTTGCCGGTCACCGGGGTGATGTTTTCGAAGTACTGCCCCTTGACCGGGGCAACCCACTCGCCGCCGATCCAGTTCTCGTAGCGGTCCTTGAACGTGACCTTCGAACCCTCGGCACCCGGCTGTGCATAAACAGTCATTGCTAGCTCCTTTGCTCCGCATGATGGTGGCTTTGCTGTGCCTTCAGCGTAGGAGCGGGGAGGTTGCAAGCAGGTTGCAACCCTGTGTTTCAGATCACGTCCGGGCGGTACTCGCTACGGGGTCCTGGAAACTAGAGGCCCGCGGGGAAAGCGTAGGAGCTTGGAACCGGCGAAGGTGCGGCACCAAAGGAGAGCACTACTTCGTCGTGGGCTTTGAGGACCACGTCAGACACCGGCGCACTCTGTTTTGCGCCGTTGACGTAGGCGGTCCAGCCGCCGGTCCCGCTGTGCGGTGCCCCGGTGGCATCTTTGCCGTCCAGGACTCCCCATTCGCTGAGGACCTGGCCCAGCGTGTACTTCCGGCCGGGCGTAGGCGCTTCGATGTGGATGACACCGGAGGTGTCGTGGGTGTGAAGCGCCGAGATCCCGTTGGGCTGCCCGTCGGCCCCGAAACTGAAACCGATCTCGGCCGGGACCGTGACGGGTTTGCCGTTGACCAGCACGTCCAGATGGGCGTGATAGTGCTCGGCGGTGCCTTCGGCGGTCAGGATATCCAAGCCCGCGGCCTTGATTCTCTGGGCGCCGGCGGCCGGATCGAGTTCCCAGCCGGCTCCGGCGGCCGTGGTGGCCGAAGCCGAAGGCATCGTCTGGGCGGGTGCAGTCTGGGCGGGCGCAGTCTGGGCGGGCGCCCCGCAGGCTGTGGCTCCGGCAAGGAGTCCGGAAACGGTCAGGGCAACGGCGAGGCGTTTGTTCAACACGGAGAAAGCTTCTTTCGTTCGGCTCGGTCCTACGATACGGGCCGAAACCCCGTATTGCCCGGGTGCCACACGAGGGGCCCGCGTCAGGCCGTTAGTTCGGCTTCCAGGCGTTCGAGCTCGGCGACGACGGAAGCCCGCTTGGGCGAGCGCGGCGGAAGGAGCTTGAGGGCGGCAAGCCGGACATCGACGTCGTTCTTCGCCTCAGGCAGCCCAGCGTACTTGAGCAACGCCTCGGCACTGCCGTCGTTGAGGACCGCCTCGCGCAAGAGCGCCGAGACCTTCCCGCGGAGCTCCACAATGCCGGGCGCTTCCGAATGCGGAAGGACGGCGCCTTTGTAGATCTCCAAGGCAATGCGGTGGGCGCCCCGCTTCAGGCAGGACAGGACCTGGGCGGCGTCCTGGCCGAGGTCGATCGGGAGCCGGTAGGGGCGGGATTCCGGGACCGCCGCGGGATCGAGTTCGTGCAGTACCTTGCGCAGGCGCACCATTTCCGCCCGGAGGGTGACACTCGAACCGTCGCCGGGATACAAGGCCAGGGCGAGTTCCTCGGCACTGAGCCCCTCGGGACGGGTTCCCAGCAACGCCAGGATCTCGCTGTGCCGCGCGGAAAGCGGAATGCTGCGTCCTCCCATGCTCAACAGGGCCTGGTCCCGGCCGAGCAGCTGGAGGCTGTTCCGATACAGCCCGGTTCGCGGGGGCGAGCCGACGGCGGCAGGCGAGTTCCGACGTCGGGCAGGCGCAGAGTGCCTAGTGGCCGCGAGCTGGAGCCTTTCCACACGCAATTGCGCTTGCGCTGCCGCCACGGTTGCTTCAACGAGGGAAAGCGTGTGGGGTGCGACGGCGGCTTCCGTGCCGGTGATGTCGACGACGCCGAGGAGCGCGCCGGAGTCAGGGTCATGGAACGGCACCGCGGTGCAGCTCCACGGGTGGACGGAGCGTTTGTAGTGCTCGGCGCCGGAAATCTGGATGCCGCGGCCCAAGGCGAGCGCCGTGCCGGGCGCACTCGTCCCGACGGCGGCTTCGGACCAGTCCGCGCCTGCCACGAACATCATGCCTTCGGCGCGGCGCCGCATCGCGGGATTTCCGTCCACCCACAGCAGGCGGCCGAGCTCATCCCCCACGGCCACCAGCAGCCCGCTCTCATAGCTGGGCTGGATAAGGAGCTTCTGGATGACCGGCATGATGATGCCCAGCGGGTGTTGGCGGCGGTATTCCCCGAGCTCGTCGAGGTCCATGGCCACGGGAGCTTCGGGCTGGTCCGGGTTCGCCTTGAGCTGCGCGGAACGCTGCCAGGATTCCTTGATCAGGCTACGCAAACCATGAAGCTCCGTGGCATCGGGAAGCCCAAAGCGCCACGTATCGATTTGCTCATGTCCAGCGCGGGCATGGCGCTGCAACAGCTCGGCGACATCATTGACCGAAGCTGCCGGATGGATCGGATTCTTCATCGAACTCCCAAAACCGGACGCGGCACAGTACGGGCCAGTCTAGTTGCGAGCCGAGGCTTTGTGTACCCGCTCACTCCGGGTGGAATTCGTACGACTCAACCTCGCCCAACGCTTCGATCCGGGGTTCAGGCAGGCCGACTTCCGCGACGAGTTCCGCGAAACTGTGGCCACGGCTGAAACGGTCAAACGTTGCCCTGTCCGGACAGGTGTCGTAGACCGAGATGCCGCCCTCGGTGGATAGGCATACATGGATCTTCAACGCACCGGGTGGCAGGAGGCCCACCATGCGCTTGTGACCCTCCAGCAGTTGAGCGGGATCTCCGTCGAAATGGTAGACGCCCATGAACATTGCTTCTCTCCTGTCTTGCTTCAGCTTCGGAGCAGTGCAGCCAAGGCCCGTGCGAGGGCTTCAGGCTTGCGGTCCGCCCAAGGTGCGGCTTTCTCAAGCTGGCCCGCCAGGCGAAAGAGCGTGGCCTCGTCCCCGAAGCGGCCAAGGAAGGACATGCCCACCGGCACGCCGGTCGAGTCGACTCCGAGTGGCATCGACATGGCCGGGTTGCCCGAGAGGTTCGCGTACTCGCCGTCGAACATGAGGAAGCGGCCAGCTTCGCGCTCGCCGCGCAACGGTTCTTCCTCGGTCCCCCGCAGCGTGCCCAAGGGCAACGGTGGCCAGCCGACGGTGGGTGTCATCCAGACATCGAATTCCTCGAAGAATCCGGCCAGACGGCGGCTGAAGCGCTGCAATTCCTCCATGCCAAGGAGGTATTGCCCTCCTGTTACGGCCCGCGAGCGTTCAAAATCGGCTGCAGTGAACGGCTCGATCTCACCGGGTTCCGGCGGCCTGCCCATCCTCTGCGTCCAGTACGCCTCGATCCACGCGATCGCGCCTCCATAGACGGCCCTGACGGCCCGGTGCCCGGCCCGCCCCAGGCTCTCGGGGTGCGCTTCTGTGACAGTGTGGCCCAGCCCGGCGAGCAATTCCACGGTCTCCTCGAACACCCTCAGGTAGTCCGGATGCACTTGTTGCCCCGAATTGGGCGTAGCGGTTGCAGCAATGCGGAGCATTCCAGGAACAGTGCCGGCCTCAAGCAGGAAGGGCCGGGCCTGGGGCGGCGCCCAATATGGATCACCGAGCGACTGGCCGGCCGTCGCGTCGAGGAGGGCCGCCGAATCGCGTACGCTCCGCGTCAGCGCGTGTTCCACGGCGAAGCCCCCTGCCACGTCGCCGTACTCGGGGCCCATGGGAACCCGTCCCCGGGTGGGCTTGAACCCGAAAACCCCGCACCATGCCGCGGGGTAACGAAGGGATCCGCCAAGATCGTTCCCGTGCGCCATGGGGACCATCCCGGCGGCGACGGCGGCAGCGGACCCGCCGCTGGAGCCGCTCGTGGAGAGCCCCAGGTTCCAAGGGTTTCGGGTGGCGCCATGCAAGGCCGGCTCGCAGTGCGGGCTGAGTCCGAATTCCGGCGTGTTGGTCTTCCCAAGGATGGCAAGTCCGGCCCGGCGATACCGCAGCACAAGCTCCTGGTCCTGGCTTGAGACGTTGTCCTTCAACCAGCGGGAGCCTTCGGTGAAGGGCGTTCCGGCGATTTCCAGGGACAGGTCCTTCACCAGGAACGGAACTCCCGGAAACGGTGCGTCAGGGGCCGGGTCGGCTGCTCCAGGTTCCAAGTGCGCGACGATGCAATGCAGAACCGGATCGATCTCCCGGATACGGTCGCGGCCGGCGTCGAGCAGTTCGCTCGGCGAAACCGCGCCACTCCGCACCAATTCTGCCTGCCCGACGGCGTCAGTCCAGCGGAGCTCCTCGTCCATGGCTCATTTTAGGACCGGGCGTCCCGGGCCGCTAGGCGCTAGCCGCCGTGCGCTAGCCGCGCGAGATCTCGATCATGTCCTCGCGCGGAACCACCTTGATGCGTTCGCGTACGATGCCGGCATCCTGGTTTTCGGCGGTCCATTCGGCGCCCAGGGCTAGTTCGTGCGCATCGAGCTTGTTCCAGCCTTCCCAGGTGGTGTACTCGATGCCCCGCTCTTCAAGGAGGTTGATGATGGCCTGCGGGTCCGGGTTTTCGGCCGGGGGCAGCGTGAGTCGGTCCTCCAGGAGGCAACCGATGGTCTCCAGCGCGTCGCCCTTGGTGTGCCCGATCAAGCCCACGGGTCCGCGCTTGATCCAGCCGGTGGCATAGATGCCGGGCACGGGTTTGCCGTCGCCGTCCAGTACCCGTCCGCCGTCGTTGGGAATGACGCCGCGGCGGGCGTCGTACTCAAGCTCGTCCAGCGGGGAACCGTGGTAGCCGATGGCGCGGTAGACGGCCTGGACCGGATAGTCCACGAACTCGCCGGTGCCCTTGACGTTGCCTGTGCCGTCCAGTTTCATGCGCTCGAACTTGATGCTGGAAACCTTCCCGGAGCCGTCTTCGGAAATGATCTCCACCGGGCTGTGCAGGAAATGCAGGTGCAGGCGGCGGGACGAGGGCTGCTCGGCTTCGGCATGTTCCTCGACGAGCCAGTTGGTCAGCGTGTTGACCATGGTCTTGATCTGGTTGTTGCTGCGGATGGCCTCGTCTGAGGCTTCGTCAAACTCGAAATCCTCCGGGTACAGCACAATGTCCACGTCGTTGGAGTGCGAGAGCTCTCGCAGTTCAAGCGGAGTGAACTTGATCTGGGCCGGGCCGCGACGTCCGAAGACGTGCACGTCCGTGACCGGGGAGGCTTTGAGGGCGGCATAGACGTTGTCCGGGATTTCGGTCACCAGGAGGTCATCTGCGTGCTTGGAGAGCATGCGGGCCACGTCCAGCGCGACGTTGCCGTTGCCGATGACTGCCACTTCCTTGGCATTCAAGGGCCACTCGCGGGGCACGTCCGGGTGTCCGTCATACCAGGAGACGAAGTCGGCTCCGCCGAAGGAGCCTTCCAGCTCGATGCCGGGGATGTTCAGGTCCGCGTCCTTGATGGCTCCCGTGGAGAAGATCACCGCGTCGTAGAAGGCGCGGAAGTCGTGCAGCGTGAGGTCGCGGCCGTAGGTCACGTTGCCGAGGAAGCGGATGTCTCCGCGGTCCAGGACCTTGTGAAGCGCGTTGACGATGCCCTTGATGCGGGGATGGTCCGGCGCCACACCGTAGCGGATCAGGCCGTACGGCGCGGGGTATGCCTCGAAAAGGTCGATGCTGACCTCGACGTCGCCGTCCTTGACCTCGTTCGATTTGGTCAGGATATCCGCGGCGTACACGCCGGCCGGCCCTGCGCCGACAATAGCGACGCGCAATGGACGTTTTGAGGTGGTTTCGGCCGAGTTGGACACCGTGAACCCTTCTGAGACAGGAATCCGCCCCGCGTGGTGGGGCGCGCAGTTTCCAATTCTAGTTCTCAGTTGTGCCCGGAGTGTCAGGACGTGGCGGGAGGTGACACAACCGGGCGAGGAAACTCACACTAACTTTCCGGCCGTACGGTCAGGAATACCTTCGCAAAATGTGATGTTGTTGACTTTGTGTCTACGCCCGAGCAAACCGTGCCTGCCCCGTCCGCCACCAGTGCTTCCAGCGCTTCGAATGCTTCGGCTTCAGCAGCCGCCGCCGCTGCCACGGCAAAGAAGGAGACGACGGCGGGTGTGGTGTTCGGCATCGGGGCGTACGGCCTGTGGGGGCTGCTTCCGCTCTACTTCCTGGTGCTGCAACCCGCCAGTGCGGTCGAAATCGTCGCCAACCGGGTGGTGTGGTCGCTTATTTTCTGCGCCCTTCTCATCACCATCACCCGGACATGGCGCCTCCTCGGCAATGCCTTCCGGGACCGGGCCGTCCTGGGGCCACTCGCCATAGCTGCCGGACTGATCGCCATCAACTGGCTGACCTACACCTTCGGCGTCACCACCGGACATGCGGTCGAAGCCTCGCTCGGCTACTTCATCAACCCGCTCGTCTCGGTGCTCCTTGGCGTGTTCGTCCTGAAGGAAAAGCTCCGCCCGCTTCAGTGGGCCGCCGTCGGGATCGGCTTCATCGCCGTCGGCGTCTTGACGGTTTCCTATGGCAAACTGCCGTGGATCGCGCTGGTCCTGGCGTTCAGCTTTGGACTTTACGGATTCGTGAAGAAGCGCGTGGGGCCCAAGGTCAATGCCATCACGAGCCTCACCGTGGAGACCGTGGTCCTCGCGCCGATCGCGGGCGCCACCATGATTGTCCTCGGCCTCACGGGAGCCGGGACTCTGGGAAGCAACGGCCCGGGGCACTTCTGGCTATTGGCTGCTTCAGGCATCATCACCGCTGTGCCGCTCCTGTTCTTCGGTGCCTCCGCGCGCCGCCTGCCCATGACCACCATCGGCCTGCTGCAATACTTCGCGCCGGTACTCCAGTTCATCGTGGCCCTTGCCGTCTTCCACGAGGCCATGACCCCCGACCGCTGGGTTGGCTTCGGGATCGTGTGGCTCGCGCTGCTGCTCCTGACCCTCGACATGCTGCGTACGGCACGCAAGAACTCGGTCATCAGGAAAAGCGCACGGCTCAGCGCTGCCTAGAACCCCCGGACATGCTCATTGCTACCCCGCACCAATGGACATGCTCATTGGTATCCAGTGGACATGCTCATTGTTAAACCCAAGGGATGGACATAGTCGCACTATGTCCATCCCTTGCACCTAGAGGGGGGCATGTTCCCCTGGAGGTTGCGGCTAAGCGTTGGCCTTGATTGCCGCTGCCAGGACCTCGAGGCCGTCCAGGAGCAGTTCGTCGCTGATGACCAGCGGCGGCGGCAGACGGATCACATTGCGGTAGGTGCCCCGGACATGCTCAGCGCTACCCAGCACCAATGGACATGCTCATTGGTATCCAGTGGACATGCTCATTGTTAAACGCAAGGGATGGACATAGTCGCACTATGTCCATCCCTTGAACCTAGAGGCGGGCATGTCCACCTGGAGGTTGTGGCTATGCGTTGGCCTTGATGGCCGCTGCCAGGACCTCGAGGCCGTCCAGGAGCAGTTCGTCGCTGATGACCAGCGGCGGCAGCAGACGGATCACGTTGCCGTAGGTACCGCAGGTCAGGATGATGACGCCTTCCTGGAGGCACGCGGCGGCAACAGCCTTGGTCAGTTCGGCGTTCGGTTCCTTGGAGCCGGCCTGGACCAGTTCGATCGCCAGCATGGCACCGCGTCCACGGACGTCGCCGATAACCGAGACTTCGGACGCGAGTTCACGCAGGCGTCCGAGTGCGATTTCCTCGATGTGGCGGGCGCGTGCGTTGAGGTCGTGCTGCTCCATGGTGCCGATGGCAGCAAGAGCTGCGGCGCAGGCAACCGGGTTGCCGCCGTAGGTGCCGCCGAGGCCGCCCGGGTGGACGGCGTCGAGCAGGTCTGCGCGGCCGGTGATCGCGGACAGCGGGAGGCCTCCGGCAATGCCCTTGGCCATTGTGATGATGTCCGGGACAACACCCTCGTGGTTGACGGCGAACCATTCACCGGTGCGGCAGAAACCGGACTGGACCTCGTCGGCAATGAAGACGATGCCCTTTTCCTTGGCCCATGCGGACAGTGCCGGGAGGAAGCCCTCAGCGGGAACAATGAAGCCGCCCTCGCCCTGGATCGGTTCGATGATGATCGCGGCAACCTGGTCGCCGCCGATCTGCTTCTCGATCATGGTGATGGCTCGCTTGGCGGCCTCGGCACCGGTGATCTCCGGGTTTTCCTCGCGGAACGGGTAGCTCATCGGCATGCGGTAGACCTCGGGCGCGAACGGGCCGAAGTTGGTCTTGTACGGCATGGCCTTGGCGGTGAGCGCCATGGTCAGGTTGGTGCGGCCGTGGTAGGCGTGGTCGAAGGCGACGACGGCGTCACGGCCGGTTGCCAGGCGTGCCACCTTGACTGCGTTCTCCACTGCTTCGGCGCCGGAGTTGAAGAGCACGGTGCGCTTCTCGTGGTCGCCCGGGGTGAGCCGGTTGAGCTGCTCGGCGACGGCGACATAGCCCTCGTACGGCGTGACCATGAAACAGGTGTGGGTGAAGTGCGCTGCCGCGTCCTGGACGGCGGCGACGACGGCGGGATCCGAAGCGCCGACGCTCGTCACGGCGATGCCGGAGCCGAGGTCGATGAAGGAGTTGCCGTCGACGTCGCGGATGATGCCGCCGTCGGCGTCCTCAACGTAGACCGGCACGCCCGAGGAGACGCCGGCAGCGACGACGGCCGCGCGGCGCTCGTTCAGGGCCTGCGACTTGGGGCCGGGGAAGGCGCCATTGATGCTGCGCTTCTGGTCCAGGCGGTAGGTGATTTCATGTGCTGTTGCGGTCATGATGGTTCTTTCTTTCTTACGCGTCCAGTGCAGACATCACGTGCTTGATGCGCGTGTAGTCCTCGACGCCGTACATGGACAGGTCCTTGCCGTAGCCGGACTGCTTGAAGCCGCCGTGGGGCATCTCAGCAGTCAGCAGGATGTGGGTGTTGATCCAGACCGCGCCGAAGTCCAGGTCCCGGCTCATCCGCATGGCGGTGCCGTGGTCCGTGGTCCAGACGCTGGAGGCCAGGGCGTATTCGACGTCGTTGGCCAGCTCGAGCGCCTCGGCCTCGGTGGTGAACTTCTGGACAGTGATGACGGGTCCGAAGGTTTCCTTCTGGACGACGTCGTCGGTCTGCTTGGCGCCGGTGATGATGGTGGGCTCGAAGAAGAAGCCCTTCTCACCCGCACGGTGGCCGCCGGTTTCGATCTTGCAGTTGGCAGGCAGGTGTTCCACTACCGAGTTCACGGCATTGAAGTGGTTCACGTTGTTGAGGGGCCCGAAGTAGTTTTCCTCGTCGTTCTGCGAACCGGTGTGCAGCGTCTTGGTGTGTTCCACCATCGCGGCAACCATGTCGTCGTGGATCGAATCTTCAATCAGCACGCGGGTGATGGCCGTGCAGTCCTGGCCGGCGTTGAAGAAGGCGAATTCGGCGATGGCCGCGGCGCTCTTCTTGATGTCGGCGTCCTTGAAGACGATGGCCGGGGCCTTGCCGCCAAGTTCCAGGTGGGCACGCTTGAGGCCCTTGGCCGCCCCGCTGGCCACGGCAATGCCGGCGCGCACGGAACCGGTGATCGAGACGAGGCCCGGGACCTTGTGCTCCACCATCATGGAGCCGGTGGCCGCGTTGCCGAGGACCACGTTCAGAACGCCGGCCGGGAAGATCTCCCCCGCCAGGCGGGCCAGGACCAAGGTGGATTCCGGAGTGGTGTCGGAGGGCTTGAGAACAACCGTGTTGCCTGCGGCGAGCGCGGGGCCGATCTTCCAGATGCCCATGAGGAACGGGTAGTTCCAAGGTGCAACCTGGGCGACGACGCCGATCGGTTCGCGGCGTACGTACGAGGTGTGGCCCTCGAAGTACTCGCCGGCGGACTTGCCTTCCATGATGCGGGCGGCGCCGGCGAAGAAGCGGAGCTGGTCTGCACCAGCGGCAACTTCCTCGGATGCGATGAGGGCGCGGACCTGGCCGGTGTTGCGGTGCTGTGCCTCAACGAGTTCGTCGCTGTTGGCTTCGATGGCATCAGCGAGCTTGAGCAGCATGAGCTGGCGCTGGCCAGGCGTGACATGCTTCCAGGACTTGAAGGCTTCCTTCGCCGCATTCATGGCCGCATCGACGTCGGCCGCCGTGGAGATAGGCGCATGAGCCACAATCTCCCCGTTGGTCGGGTTCACGATGTCGAGCAGTTCGGTGCCTGCCGGCGTGACGAACTCGCCGTTGATGAAGTTCTGCAAGGTTTGGACCACGGTGTACAACCTCTTTCGGTGTCTAGGCATTGGTTGCAGCTGCTCCGAGCCTATGCCAGCACCCCGCGGCGCGGAATAGTCAGGTGCACACCCCGACCGCCCCGGCTTAGTGCGAATGACCAGTGCCGGGATATCCTTTTTGGCATGGCAATGTCACTCGCCGCGCTCGTCGCCGTCCCATCACTTCGGCTCCGCAAAGCCGGTCTCGCGGAAACCACCTGGAACGAAGATATCCGCTGGGTGGCCGTGACCGAGCAGGAAGATCCCCAACGCTTCCTCAATGGCGGCGAGTTGATCCTGACCACAGGCCTCAGGCTCAGCGGGGCCGCGGAACAGCGCCGATTCGTGCGCCAGGTCCAGCGCGCGGGAGCTGTCGGCATCGGCTTCGGCACCGGGTTGACCCACGAGTCCGTCCCTCCTGCCCTCATTGCGGAAGCGAACCGCTGGGGCCTGCCCCTCGTGGAAGTCCCGTACGAGACCCCCTTCATCGCCATCGGCAAACTCGTCGCGGATTCCCAATCCGCTGACCACTACTCGAAGCTGGAACGCCTCATCGCGGGGCACCAGATCCTGGCCCGGGCCCTGCTGACCGGCGGCGGGCTCGGCGAATTGCTCAAGCAATTGGGCAGCATGCTCCGGACCGACATCGCGCTCACGCAGTTCAGCGCCCAGCTCTACAACAGCGTGGCCGGCAACCCCGCACCGACGGCCGACGACTGGGCGTCCTTCCCCATCCCGACGGGCCGCCGCGACGCCTGCACCCTATGGATCAAGCAGCCGTTCGGCGACACCGGGATTGTCAGTTATGCGCAGAACCTGATCAGCGTGGAACTCAACAACATGGTCAAGCAGCGCCAGAGCCAGCGGGCCTTGGCGGGCCAGGTGCTGGACGATGTCATCCACGGAACCCTGGACACGGTGGAGGGCGCCCGCCGCCTGGCCGGCGTCGGAATCAACAGCACCCGCAAGAACGTGGTGCTGCTGGTGGTCTCCGCTGCCCACCACAAACAACTCGGCAGCACCTCGCTTCCGCAATCGCTCGACGGCGGGGTGACCGCCGTCGTCGGGAAGGACCTGGTGACGGTAGTGCCCGACGACGGCAGTTCCGCGAGCGCGCTCGCGAAGGATCTCAGCGATCACCTTTTGGAAGCGGGGATCCACGCGGTGATCGGGATCGGCGGCGCCTACACGAAGCCGAACGGCGTGCGCTGGAGCTACTTCGAAGCGCGCGACGCCGTGGCGCACGGCCTGCCGGTCAACGAACCTGAGCGACTCAGCCTGACTTCGCTGTTGCTGGCCAGCGAGGACGTGCCGCTGGCGGACATGGCCAGCGAGGCGCTCACTCCCCTGCGCAAGTTCGACGCCGCTCATGGCTCGGAGCTTGTTCCGACCCTGGAAAGCTACCTCAACCACAATGGCTCGGTGGCCGCCGTCGCCGAAGCCCTGACACTGCACCGCAATACGGTGCGCTACCGCTTGGCGCAAATCACGGACCTCACCGGCTACGACCCTGCCCAGACGCCGGACCGGGTGCAGCTGTGGCTTGCGCTCGCGGTGCAACGGCTGGGAGCGCGCAACCCGCGCTAGTTGAGCGGCACGGAGATTTTCACCACAAAACTTCCCGCGGCAAACATCAAACGTCTAACCTTTAAGCATGGCTTCAACTCCCCCGACTCCCCACGCAACGGAAGCAACAACTGTCCCGGCCAGCGGCGGTACGGTCGCGCCGAAATCCCGGGTGGTCGCCGTCGTCGGGATCGTCGCCGTCATCCTGATCGGCCTGAACCTGCGCGCCGGCATCACAAGCGCGGCGGCGCTGTTCCACGATTTGCAGGCATTCCTCGGCTACGGGGCACTCGTCGCGTCGATTCTTCCGTCCATCCCGTTGCTGTGCTTCGCCGTCGCAGGGCTGGGCACCTCGTGGCTCTCGCGCCGGATCGGCGTCGAGAAGTCGATCTTCGTCGCGCTGGCCATGCTGGCAGCCGGGCTCCTGGTCCGCAGCATCCCGGCGACCGGCGCCCTCCTCGCCGGAACGGTTCTGGCGATGTCCGGCCTGGCGGTGTGCAACGTGGCCATGCCGTCGTACATCCGCGAGCACTATGCGAGCAAGACGTCCATGATGACCGGCCT
The DNA here is from genome assembly GCF_040702485.1 of Arthrobacter sp. NPDC080031. Classification (NCBI taxonomy): domain Bacteria; kingdom Bacillati; phylum Actinomycetota; class Actinomycetes; order Micrococcales; family Micrococcaceae; genus Arthrobacter; species Arthrobacter sp. NPDC080031. The sequence continues at coordinate 50,911 of NZ_JBFBLA010000004.1, read as the reverse complement.
CTACACCTTCACAATGTCCGGCGGTGCCACCTTCGCAGCCGCGGTCAGCGTGCCCCTGGCCCAGCAACTCGGTTCGCCGTCGATGGGCCTGGCGGCGTGGGGACTCCTGGGCGTCGCGGCGCTTCTTGGCTTCCTCCCCATGGTCCTCCACACACACCGCACTTCACGCAAGGCCAACCAGGAGCACGTTTCCATGTGGCCGCTGCTGCGCACCCGGCTGGGATTCCTCATCACCTCCGTCTTCACCTTGCAGGGCCTCCTGGCCTATGCCGTGATGAGTTGGTTTGCCTACATCCTGACGACCCAAGGTCTCAGCGCCTCCGAGAGCGGCCTCCAGTTCGGGCTCATGCAGCTGGTTTCGGTGGCCGCCGGCATGATCCTCCTCGCGATCGGCTCGCGCCCCGGCATGATGCGGCCTGCCCTGTACCTGGGTAGCGGGACCACCCTCCTGGCAATCCCCGCAATGCTGTTGCTCCCGACGTCCTTCGCATCGATTCCCGCCGTCATGTTCGGTTTCGGCTTGGGCATCTTCCCGCTGGTCCTGGTGATCATTAGCCGCAGCGGGCGTACGACGGCGGAAACCACCGCCATGTCCACCGTCGCCCAGTCCGTGGGGTACTTGATCGCGGCGCTGGGACCGTTCGGCATGGGCCTGCTCCACAGTGCCACCGGTGCTTGGACCCTCCCCCTGTTGCTCCTCGCCGCGGTGGCCCTGACCCTCATGGTGAGCTGCCACCAGCTCACCAGCAAGCGGACCGCGATCAAGGCCGGACCGAGGTCCGTGGCATGAGCCTGACACCTTCGCACCGGCCTGCCTTGGCCGAGGAAGTCACCAATCAACTGCGAGGCATGATCCAGACAGGAGAGTGGCCCCTGCAGGAGAAGATCCCCGCCGAGCCCGAGCTCATGGCCTCGCTTGGAGTCTCGCGCGGGACGCTCCGCGAAGCCATCAAAGCCTTGGCGCACAGTGGCATGTTGGAGGTTCGCCGCGGTGACGGCACTTACGTCCGGGCGACCAGCGAGATCTCGGGCGCAGCCCAACGAATGTACAAGGAACACACCCAGGAGCACGTGGTCGAAGTCAGGGTGGGGCTCGACACCCAGGCCGCCCGACTGGCCACGAAGCACGCCACGGCCGAGGACATCGCCGCCATGCGGGCCCTCCTCCAAGCACGCCACGACGCGTGGCTCGCAGCCGACTATCCCGCCTGGGCCCGGGCCGATTGGGAGTTCCACGAACGGGTGGCCCTGGCTTCGGGCAACCCGTTGCTGCACCAGTTGTATGTGTCTTTCGGCGGGGTTTTCCACGACGATCTCCTGCGCCAACAACGCAATGCCGGTTTCAACGGCGTCCCCCACGAGGGTCATGACGAGCTCGCCGACGCCATCGAGGCACGCGACGAGGCCGCCGCCGTCGCGAGCGTGTACCGCAACCTGGACTTCGCCGCGGAACGGATCAACAGCTGACCCCCGCTCACCTATATCAGCCTTTCCCCCAACGCCCGCTCACCTCTAGTGAGCGAGCGTCCGCCGGAAATGCCCCAAAGGTGAGCTAGCGTCCGCAGTGGCCTGGCATTTAGGCCGGAGCAGCGCTCGTCAGCTCGACGCCGGCATCGGCTGCCTCGCGGAAGCGTGCGTCGATGAGCACGACGTCGCGGCCGACACGATGCAGCAGGCTTGCGGCGACGCTGGCCCGGTAGCCGGAGGTGCAATGCACCCAGATCCTGGCAGCCGGCAATTCGTCCAGCCGGAGCAAAAGCTCATGCAGTGGAACATTCACTGCCTTGGACACATGGGAGGCAGAATATTCCTCGGTACGGCGTACGTCCAGCACCGTTTCGCCCGGGGCCCGGTCCCGTACCAGCCCCGCCCAGTCGGTGATCGGATACTGCACCAAAGAAGCTCCTGGTGCCAGGGCCCCGGGATCCTCGCCGAGAGCGGCGTCCGGGGAGTCGAAGCCGATCCTTGCGAGGTCGCGGATGGCCTTCTTTACGTCGTCATGGGCGCCCAGCAGGGTCAGCGGCTGCTTCCATGGCAGGACCCAACCGAGGTAGCTTGTGAAGCTCGATCCCGTTCTGTATTCAAAGGCCACGCTGCCGCGCAGGTGGTTTGCGGCGAATGCGACCCGGTTGCGCAGGTCCACCACCCATTCCCCTGCCTCGAGCCTGCGCTCGAGCTCCGCGGGTTGCACCGATTCCGGCACGTCGAGCGTCGCGGGGCCCGGTCCCAGGGCGTTGAGCGGGCTCATGTGCGCGTAGTAGCTCGGGTACGCCGTGATATTCGCCAGGAGGTGCCTCACGAAATGGTCTTCGTCCGGGTCGGTGAGCGCATGGTTGGTGGCGGCCTGCTCCCCGATCGTCGATGCGGGGATCCTGCTCGCTGGGCCGATGGAGCAGAATGAACCGAAGCCATGGGTTGGATACAGGATCGCGTCCGGTGCTGCCTCAGCCACAAGCCGCCGGACCGAGGCGTACTGGTCATGGGCCAGTCCTGCGGTGTCCTCCGGGGCAATCAAATCGGTCCGGCCCACCGAGCCGTAGAGCAGGCTGCCCCCGGAGAACACAGCTTGCCGGACGCCGGTGCCGGCGTCGGGGTCCGAAACCACATAGGCCAGATGAGTGTGCGTATGGCCTGGGGTGGCCACCGGCTTGACGGAAAGTCGGCCTACCTTGAACGCCTCCCCTGGGGCAACCGGATCATGTTCAAACAAAACGTTGTCCGCGGCATTCACCAAGTAGCGGGCGTTGTGGTGCCGGGCAAGGATGAGGCCACCAGTGAGGTAGTCGTTGTGGAGGTGGGTCTCAGCGACATGGGTGATGGTCACACCGGCGTTTCGCGCTGCCGTTTCGACGCGGTCGGTATCGCGCTGGGGGTCGATGACGAGCGCCGTCGTGCCGTCATGAACGAGGTAGCTGCGGTCCCCCAATTGGGTCGTTTCGACGACGACGACGTCCATGCGCAGAGTCTAACCCCGATAACAAGCAACGCGGGGTCACTTAGCGCCCATTCCGATGCTCCGGATGGGCGCTAAGTGACCCCGCGTTGTAGAACCTAGACCTGTGCGGCCACGCCGTCGCGGGAAATGTCCACCATGTCCTCACGCGGCACCACCTTGATGCGTTCGCGCTGTATCTCGACGCCGTGGGAGGTACCGGCCTCGGACGCGGCGGCACCCAAAGCACGCTCGTGGGCGTCCAAAGCCAGCCAGCCTTCCCAGCTGGTGAACTTCACGCCGCGGGCGTCCAGGAGTTCGACGACGGCGTCCGCCTCGGGAACGGCGGCCAGGGGCAGGTTTTCGCGGTCTTCCAGGAGGTGAGTGACTGTCTCCAGGGCGTCACCCTTGGTGTGGCCGATCAAGCCGACGGGGCCACGCTTGATCCAACCCGTGGCGTACAAGCCCGGAACGTGCTCGCCGGAAGCGTCCAGTACGCGGCCGCCGTCGTTCGCTACGACCCCGCGCCGGTGGTCGAACTCGACGTCCGGCAGCGCGGAACCGAAGTAGCCGATCGCGCGGTAAACGGCCTGGACCGGGTAGTCGACGATCTCGCCGGTACCGCGCGCATTGCCGGTCCCGTCCAGCTCGGTGCGCTCGAACTTGATCGCGGCAACCTTGCCGGGGGTCTCTGCCGAATCCACGATCTCCACCGGGCTGTGCAGGAAGTGCAGGTGCAGCCGTCGGGAGGCCTTGAGTTCGGAGAGGTCCTCGGGCTGCTCGGCGATCCAGTTGGTGAGGGTACCCACCATGGTCTTGGTCTGGTTGTTGGTCTGGATCTGGCGGTCCGACTCTTCGTCGAACTCGAAGTCCTCGGGGTAGAGGATGATGTCCACGTCCTTGGAGTGTGACAGCTCGCGGAGCTCCAGCGGGGTGAACTTCACCTGTGCCGGTCCGCGGCGGCCGAAGACGTGCACGTCGGTGACCGGGGAAGCCTTGAGGCCCGCGTAGACGTTGTCCGGAATTTCGGTGACCAGGAGGTCGTCGGCGTGCTTGGAGAGGATACGGGCAACGTCGAGTGCCACGTTGCCGTTGCCGAGCACGGCCACTGAGGTGGCTTCGAGCGGCCATTCGCGGGAAACGTCGGGGTGGCCGTCGTACCAGGAGACGAAGTCCGCGCCGCCGAAAGAGCCTTCAAGCTCGATGCCCGGGATGTTCAGGTCGGCGTCCTTGATGGCGCCGGTGGCGAAGATGACAGCGTCGTAGTGCGTGCGCAGGTCTTCGATGGAGATGTCAGTGCCGTAGTCCACGTTGCCGAAGAAGCGGATGTCGCCGCGGTCCAGGACCTTGTGCAGGGCGTTCACGATGCCCTTGATGCGGGGGTGGTCCGGGGCAACGCCGTAACGGATCAGGCCGTAGGGGGCCGGGTAGCGGTCGAAGAGGTCGATGCTGACAGTCAGCTCGCCGCTCTTGACGGCCTCGCTCTTGGTCAGGATGTCCGCGGCGTAGACGCCGGCCGGGCCGGAGCCGACGACGGCGACGCGCAGCGGACGTGCAGCGGTTCCTACGGTGGTGCTAGATGACACGGCTGTGTTCCTTTTCAGTGTGCTTCCCAACTGGCTCGCAATTGTTGTCGTTTTGAGGGCTCATAACGACACCTAATGCGAGCTAGTTGGGTGAGGGGCTAAGGGGTAACGACGCGGGGCTTGTTAGGGGTCAGGGTGCTGTAGTCAGCGGTCTTGAAATGCTCGGGGGCGAACGGGCTGACACGCACCACATCGCCGATCACAATCACTGCGGGATTTGCGACCCCGGTGGCATCGGCTTGGTCTGCAATGGTTGCCAAAGTGCCGATCGTGACGCGCTGTTCGGGCATGTAGCCGTTCTCTACGATACCTACTGGCGTGTCGAGGGGCATTCCGGAGGCCGCAAGGGCAGCGGCGGATTCGCGGAGTTTGGCGACACCCATGAGCAGGATCACGGTGTGGTCAGGACGGGCCGGGACCTCGGAAAGTTCCTCGTGGCCGGTCACCACGCTGAAGCCCTTGGCAAGTCCGCGGTGCGTCACGGGAATCCCCGCGGCCGCGGGCACGGAGATCGCCGATGTGACACCGGGAACCACTTCAACTTCGACGCCGTTCTGCCGGCAGAATTCCGCTTCCTCGCCGCCGCGGCCCAGGACGTAGGGGTCGCCGCCTTTGAGCCGGACCACACGGTGGCCGGCCAGGGCTTCCTCGACGAGGATCCGGTTGATCTCCAGTTGCGGCACGGGGTGGTGGCCGGGGGTCTTGCCGACCTCGATCACGCGGACGTCCGGAGCAAGTTCGTGCAGCAAGTCGCGCGGCCCGAGTCGGTCTGCGACGACGACGTCGGCCTGGCCAAGGAGGCGGCGGCCGCGGACCGTGATGAGCCCGGAGTCGCCGGGACCGCCACCTACGAGGGCGACACTTCCGGTCGAGGCACGACGACGGCGGAGCGGCAGGTCTCCCGTCTCAAGTGCGGTGGAAACTGCGTCGCGCAAGGCCATGGCACGGCGGGGGTCTCCCCCGGCGTTGATGGCGATCTTCACGTCGTCCACTACGGCGACGGCTGGCGTCCACGCCGCCGAGGATTCGTGGTCGGAGGCGTTGACGCACCAGATGCGCTGCGCCTCGGCGTCGGCGGCTACCTGGGCGTCCACAGCGGCGACGCCGGTGGCGGTCTGGACGAACCAGACGCCGTCGACGTCGGAGGAAAGATAAGTGCGCGGCTTCCAGGTGAGCAGGCCGGAGGCGGCGAGTTCGCGGAGCGCGTCAGAGGCAAGCGGCGCGACCACGGTCACCCGGGCGCCGGCGTCGAGCAGTCCCTTGGCGCGTCGCGCAGCCACCGGTCCGCCGCCCACTACCAGCACCGGGCGGCCGAGCAGCCGCAGCGCTGTGGGGTAGATGTCCTGTATTGCCATGAAAAAACTGTAGGGCCGGGCCGTAACATGCTTCAAAGGTCCGGAAACACCAGTTCACGCTAGGTAACCCGGCGTCACATAGTGGCTGACGCTGTGCCGCCTACTTCACGGCGATGAGTTCGATCAGCTTAAGGTCCGGGTCCTTCCCGAGCAGTGCAGGACCGTGCTCGCCAAGTGCGGCGGGGATGGCGCCGTTGAGGTGGGCCTGCCGGTCTTCCTCGGTGTCGAAAGTGTCGAAGATGCCGAAGGTGTTTTCGCTGACGCGAAAGGCGTACCACGTCCGGGTTCCGGGTTCGTTGAGCACAATCTCGCGCCCCCCGTTGAGGAAATTCCAGACCTCCTCCTCCTTCCCCGCTTTGGCTTCGAGCAATGCCAGCACTCCAAATTTTGGCGCCACGGCTGTCTCCTTGGAATTGGGAATGATCGGCCGTATACCGGCTGATAGCCGTGAGTGTAGGCCCGTACTTGGGGCCGGACAAGGAGTCTGAGGGAAGGAACAGTTCCGGGGCTGGCCTGCGTCACATTACGCTTGCGCCGTGGGCGCCTCCCAGCCGATCGCCGGAGCGACGTATTTGGCGATGTTGCCCAGCAGCTTGACGTTATATTCCACCCCGAGTTGGTTGGGCACGGTAATCAGCACCGTGTCCGCGGCCTGGACCGCGGCGTCCTGCGCGAGTTCCTCGGCCAAGGCATCCGGTGGTCCGACGTAGCTCTTGCCGAACCGCGACAGGGCACCGTCGAGCATGCCCACTTGGTCGCGGTTCTCCACCTGCGCGCGGAGCCCGAAATAGTGTTCGTCCTCGGCGTCCACCACGGGAATGATGCTGCGGCTGACCGAGACACGCGGCTCAAAACCGTGTCCGGCTGCAGCCCATTCCTCCCGGAACATGCTGATCTGTTCGGACTGGAGCTGGTCGAAGGGAACCCCGGTGTCTTCGGTGAGCAGGGTGGAGCTCATGAGGTTCATGCCTTGTTCCGCGGCCCAGACGGCGGTCTTTCGGGTGCCGGCGCCCCACCAGATGCGCCGCGGCAGCCCGGACGACGTCGGCTGGATCGGCAGGAGGCCGCGGCCACCGCCCATGAAGGAGGGATCGGCTTCGGCCACGCCATGGCCCGCGATGGCATGCCGGAATACGGCGGTGTGGCGGCGGGCCATCGCGGCGTCGTCCTCACCTTCGGCAGGGGCGTAGCCGAAGTACCGCGCGCCGTGCAGGGCCGGCTCGGGTGAACCACGGCTGATGCCCAACTGGAGCCTGCCTTGGCTGATGAGATCCGTGGCCGCTGCCTCCTCGGCCATATACAGGGGGTTTTCGTAGCGCATGTCGATCACGCCCGTACCTATCTCGATCCGGCTGGTCCGGGCCGCGATGGCAGCCAATAGCGGGAACGGCGAGGCTTGCTGGCGCGCAAAGTGGTGCACGCGGAAGAAGGCTCCGTTGATGCCGAGTTCCTCGGCCGCCACCGCAAGGTCGATCCCCTGGAGCAAGGCGTCGCCGGCCGAAGGAGTGCGCGAGCCTTGGACAGGTCCCCAATGGCCGAAGGAAAGAAAACCGATTCGTTTCATGCCCGCGTCAACCACGGGGCGAGCCGGGGAATTCCTTAGCGCGTGCTCCCCGCCAGCAACCCGCGGCGCAGCAGGAGGCGGCGCTCGATCGGGGCGAAGACGACGAGCTCGATCAGGATGCCCACAAACAGGATCGCCAGGATCGCGGACATGACCGTGGCCATGTCGGACAAGGTGCGTCCCTGGTCCAGGAGCGAACCGAGTCCGAAGCCGATGGTGCCGCCCACCGCGATGATTTCGGCGGCCATGAGGGAACGCCAGGAGAACGCCCAGCCCTGCTTGAGCCCGCCAAGGTACCCGGGAAGGGCCGCCGGCAGGACGATCTGCAAGGCCATCTGCAGACGCGAGGCGCCAAGGACCTTGCCGACGCTCCGGTATTGCGGCGGAATCTGGTCCACGCCGGAAATCAATCCGTTGATGATGGACGGGATGGCACCCATCAGGACGACAAAGTACACAGTGCCGTCCGAGAGCCCGAACCAGATGATGGCAGCCGGAACCCACGCCACCGACGGGAGCACCTGGAGCCCGGAAATGAGCGGTCCGAAGGCCCGGCGCAGGGGCTGCACCTGAGCAAGGACCAGGCCCACCGGAGTAGCCACAGCGACGCTGATGAGGAAGCCGATCACGCCGCGCTGAAGGGAGGTCCAGATGGCTTCCTGGGCTTTGCCTTCGGCCCAAAGAGCACCGAACTGGCCCAGGACGTCAAGCGGTCCGGGAACCTGGTCGCGACGCTTGAAACCGAGGGAGACGTAGAACTGCCACGCGAGGATGAGCACCAGGAGCGCCGCGATCGGGAGGATGATCCGGGTCCAGTCGATGCGCGCCTTGCGGTGGGCATCCGATTGCAACTTATCCAGGCCTGCTTCAAGGTCCCGGAGTTCGTCCGGGTTTCCCTTCAAGGACGGCGAGGTGATGTGGCGGGACTGCGGAGCTCGCTCGACAGTCTCACCCTCGACGAGTCGGGTCTCTTGTTCAATTGGCATGGCGGCGGATCTCCTCGCGCAGGCGGCGGGTAATGGTTCCAGTCAGCTCCCCGGCACGGCCGGCGTCGGTCCGGTGCTCCTCGGTGACGTTCCACTCGGCCACGACCCGTCCAGGACGGGAGGACAGCAGCAGGACCCGCTGGCCGAGCCTGACGGCTTCGCGCACGTTGTGCGTCACGAACACGATGGTGCGCCCGGTTTCCTTCCAGATCCGCTCGAGTTCGTCGTGCAGAAGGTCACGGGTGATGGCGTCGAGGGCAGCGAACGGTTCGTCCATGAGCAACAGCTGCCGGTCCTGGGCCAAAGCGCGGGCCAGCGCAACGCGTTGCCGCATGCCGCCCGAGAGCTCGTGCGGGCGCTTGTCCCCCGCGCCACCCAAATGGACGAGGTCCAGCAACTCGCCGGCACGGGCAGCCCGCGATGCTTTGCTCAGGCCGCCGGACTTGTCGGCGAGCTTGAGCGCGAGTTCGATGTTGCCGCGGGCAGTGAGCCAGGGGAACAGCGCTGAATCCTGGAACATGAAGGCGGCACCGTCGCTGGGCACCTCCAGGGCGCCCGACGTCGGCTGGTCCAGTCCCGCGAGGATGTTCAGCAGGGTGGATTTGCCGCAGCCGGACGCACCGAGCAGGGCGACGAACTCGCCTTGCTCGATGGTGGCGTTGACGTCGTCCAGCACCGGGGCGCCGTCGCCGAAGCGTTTACCCAGGTGTTCCAGTACGACTGGCATGGTCCCGTCCTTCGTTCGTTGCTTGCTTCGTTGTTGAATTCCCAACTGACTCGCAGTTGTTGTCGTTATGAGGCCTCAAAACGACAAGTACTGCGAGTCAGTTGGGGCTTGGCGGTTCAGTCTTGGCCCAGTCCTGCGGCCGAGGTCTTCTGCCCGCTCACGCTGTTGAGGGCGCGGAGGTCGAAGATGCCGTTGATGTCGGCCGGTTTGGTGATGCCGGCGTCGACGCCGTCCTGGAGGAGCTTCTTGTAGGTTCCCGCGAGCGGGTCCACGGTGAAGGTGATGTTCTTCAGCGAGCGGTCGATGACGTCGGCCGGGAGCGTGCTGCCCGCGGTCGCCTTCAGCGCGGCGTTGATGGCGCTGGCCTTGTCGGCGGCGGAGGCGGTGTTGAGCCAGTTGACGGACGCTTCGTGGCCCTGGAGCAGCGCGGTCACTGTCTGCGGGTGGTCGGCGGCGAACTTCTTGCTCACGATCAGGATGGTGGTAGGGAATTGGCCCTTATCCCACAGGTCCTTCTCGTCCACGAGGACCTTGCCTCCGGCCTGGAGCACCAGGCGTGAGGCCCAGGGCTCGGGCAGCCACGCGCCGTCGAGCTTTCCGTCCTGGAAGAGCTTGAGGGTCTGGGCGTTGTCGGTCGGGTTGATGGCGACGTCGCCCCCGCCGTTAGGGTTGCTCTTCAGGCCCTGCTTGCCGAGCCAGGCGCGCAGTGCCACGTCCTGGGTCCCGCCGAGCTGCGGTGAGGCGAGGGTCTTGCCCTTGAGGTCCGCGGCGGAGTTGATGCCGGGCTTGACCACCAACTGGGCGCCGCCGGAGGCTGCGCCGGCGATGATGTTGATGGACGCGCCCTTGCTCTGGACGAAGGAGTTGATGGCCGGGTTCGGGCCAAGGTAGGCGGCGTCGATCGCGCCGGCGTTCAGGGCCTCAACGGCGGCCGGTCCGGCGTTGAAGATCTGGGTGGTGAGCTTGGTGCTGCCCAGCTTGCCGGCGATGATGCCCTTGCTCACCCCGACAAGTGCGGGGGCGTGGGTGACGTTGCCGAAGTAGCCGAGCCGGAGTTCGGCGGCGGGCGTCGTTGCCGCCGCGGCCTGGGTTTCGTTGTTCTTCGCGACAACCGATGCGACGGCGGCGCCGGCACCGATCAGCAGGACGAGTCCGACGGCGATGCCGATCTCGAGCGTGCGGCGGCGCTTGGGCTTGTTGCTCTCGCCGGCGACGATGCGCGTGGTTCCCGGGTTCGAGGCGGGCGGTGTGGGTTCTGGGGTGTTTGACATGGGGGAATCCTTGGGATGCGTTGCGGAAGGGGCAGGGCGTTTGTCAGGCCCTGCGACATCGCCCCGGGAGGGCAGGCAAGGACCAATCCGATGAGGTCATGGATTCACCATAGGGACTGTCATATTTGCCGTTCAATGACCCGGAAACCCGGGGTCACGCACGTTCACGCGGCGTCACAATTGGGGTGTCTCCGGCGCAAAAAACCGCAGCTTGTTTCCCATCCCCGGCCTTGAAGGCGGGGTTTGGGAAACAAGCTGCGGTTCCAGTAGCCAAGAACGTCAGATGACGTAACGTTCGTCCTCGTGGTCGCCCGGGTGGTCCTTCACCAGGCCGGCGGCCAGGGTGTTGCCGTCAACGGGGTCGATCACCAGGAACGCACCCGTCCGGCGGTGGTGCAGGTAGTTCTCCAACGGCAAGGGCGCGGCCAGTCGAAGCTGGGCGTTGCCGATGTCGTTCAGCTCAAGGCTGGAGGCAGCCTCCACATTGAACGTGGCCAGATCCAGCTTGCCCGTCACATTACGGACGAGCGCCTGGACGGTACGGGTACCGTGCTTCACGAGGACCTTGGCACCCTCGCGCAGCGGCTTGGGCGAAAGCCAGCACAGCGCCGCGTACAGATCGGCCGAGCTCTCGCGCACGGTCCCCGCGGCAGCAATGGTGTCACCGCGGGCGATGTCGATTTCATCGGCCAGGCGGATCGCCACGGACTGCGGAGCACTGGCCTCGGCCAGCTCGCTGCCGGCGAAGTCGATCCCCGTCACAGTGGTGATCCGGGGCTCGTGGCCCGGGCTCAGGACGGTGACCTTGTCGCCGAGCTTCACGGTCCCCTCCGTGATCTGGCCGGCGTAGGCACGGTAGTCGCGGTACGCCCCGATGTCGAGCCCTGCAGCGACGGCGTCGGGAGCCAGCGCGCCCTGCGGGCGGATGACCAGCTGGACGGGGAAGCGGAAGCTCTCCAGGTGGCTTTCGAGCTCGTCGGCGGCCGGAAGGGTTTCGAGCACCTCGAGCAGGGCCGGACCGCTGTACCAAGGGGTACGGTCCGAGCGGTCCACCACGTTGTCGCCGTCGAGCGCCGATACCGGGATGACCGCGACGTCGGCAATACCATCGCTGCCCAAGCCAAGCTCGCGGGCAACCTTCTGCACGTCCGTCTCGATCTCGCGGAAGACCGACTCGCTGAAGTCCACGAGGTCGATCTTGTTCACGGCGACGATCACGTGCGCCACGCGGAGCAACTGCAGCACCGACAGGTGGCGGCGGGTCTGCTCCAGGACTCCCTTGCGGGCGTCAATGAGTACGACGACGGCGTCCGCAGTGGACGCGCCCGTCACCGTGTTCTTGGTGTACTGCACGTGGCCGGGGCAGTCCGCGAGGATGAAGCTGCGGCGGTCGGTGGCAAAGTAGCGGTAGGCGACATCGATGGTGATGCCCTGTTCCCGCTCGGCACGAAGGCCGTCGGTCAGGAGGGCGAGGTCGATCGCCTGGCTGCCGGTGGCACCGGCTCCGCCAAAGCCACGGTCCGCTGAGGTGCGGGCAACGGCGTCGAGCTGGTCAGCAAGGATCGCCTTGGAATCGTGCAACAGGCGGCCCACCAGGGTGGACTTGCCGTCGTCGACCGATCCAGCCGTCGCGAAGCGGAACAGAGTAGATTCGCGCAGGCCGGTCTCCAGGAGTGAAGTCTCAGTGCTCATTAGAAGTAGCCGTCCTTCTTGCGGTCTTCCATGGCTGCCTCGGAGATGCGGTCATCTGCACGGGTGGCGCCACGTTCGGTAAGTGTGGATGCGGCAACTTCGACAACGACGTCGGCAACCGTGCGGGCGTCGGAAAGAACGGCGCCGGTGCAGGACATGTCCCCCACAGTGCGGTACCGCACGAGCTTCGTGATGACTTCCTCATGGGGTTTCGGCATGGAAACCTCGCCGACCGCACGCCACATGCCGTCGCGTTCGTAAACCTCGCGCTCGTGGGCGTAGTACAGGCCGGGCAGCTCAATGCCTTCGCGCTCGATGTAGCGCCACACGTCCAGCTCGGTCCAGTTGCTGATGGGGAACGCGCGGACGTGCTGGCCCACGGTGTGGCGGCCGTTGTACAGGTTCCACAATTCGGGGCGCTGGTTGCGGGGGTCCCACTGGCCGAACTCGTCCCGCAGGCTCAGGATGCGTTCCTTGGCACGGGCCTTGTCCTCGTCGCGGCGGCCGCCGCCGAAAACGGCGTCGAACTTGTTCCGCTGGATCGCATCCAGCAGCGGCACCGTCTGCAGCGGGTTGCGGGTACCGTCGGCACGCTCGGCAAGTTCGCCACGGTCGATGAACTCCTGCACGGAGCCGACCACAAGCTTCAGGCCCAGGCGCTCCACCGTGCGGTCACGGAAGTCGATGACCTCAGGGAAGTTGTGTCCCGTGTCCACGTGCAACACGGGAAACGGAACCTTGCCAGGCCAGAACGCCTTCGTGGCAAGGTGCAGCATCACCACGGAGTCCTTGCCGCCGGAGAACAACAACGCAGGCTTCTCGAACTCGGCGACAACCTCACGGATGATGTGGATGGCCTCGGATTCCAACGTGTCCAAAGACGAAAGGCGAGCCGACCGCAGCGCCGGAGCGGCAGTCGGCGTCTCCACAAGGTCCTTTTCCAGCACTGACAGCTCCGTGTCCTCGTTGGTGATTTGGGTACTCATACGTGTAGTCCGCATTCTGTCTTGTCGGTTCCTGCCCAGCGGCCCGAGCGGGGGTCCGCTCCCGGGGCCACTTTCCGGGTGCAGGGCTGGCATCCGATGGACGGGTAGCCCTGGCTCAGGAGGGGGTTGACGGGAAGGATGTTGTCTTCGGAGTACTGGACCAACTGGTCAAAGCTCCAGTCGGCCATCGGGTTGACCTTGACCAGGCCGTTGGCCTCGTCCCACGTGATCAGCGGAGTGTTGGTCCGGGTGGGAGCCTCGTCGCGGCGGACACCGGTGAACCACACTTCGTAGCCGGCGAGCGTGCGGCGCAAGGGCTGGACCTTGCGGAGTGCACAGCACTGGGCGGCGTCGCGGGCAAACAGGTCTTTGCCAAGAAGGCGGTCCTGCTGCTCTACGGTGTTCTCGGGAAGCACATCCACGATGTTCACCCGCAGGTTCGCGGCGACTTCGTCCCTCGTGGCGTGGGTCTCCGGGAAGTGGTAGCCGGTCTCCAGGAACAGGACGTCGACGCCGGGAAACTGGTCCGCGACAAGGGCCGGCAGCACGGCATCGGCCATGGAGCAGGCCACGGCGACGGCAGGCAGTTCGAAGTTGCGGGCCACCCAGGCGATGACGTCACGGGCGGGCGCGTTCCAGCCGAGCTCCGCGGCACCGGATTCGGCCAGGGCCTTGAGTTCGTCGTGGGAGCGGAGGGAGGTGCTGGTGGTCACTGGAGGTCTCCTTCATCTGCGGAGTGTGCCCATTCGGCGAAGGTCTGGCCTTCGGCGCGGTCGGCCACGAACTTCCGGACTACCCGCTCGACGTAATCGGGCAGGTCCTCGACGTAGACCTTGAGGCCGCGCACGGTGCGTCCGAGGCCTGCTTCTTCGCGGCTGGACGAAGCCAGCCCGCCGCCCAAGTGAACCTGGAAACCCGGGGTGGGGTCGCCGTCGGGCGTTGGCAACATCATGCCCTTGAGCCCGATGTCCGCGGTCTGGATGCGGGCGCAGGAGTTGGGGCAGCCGTTGATGTGCAGGGACAGTGCTTGCGGCAACTGACCGCTGTCCGCGAGGTCGGCCAGGCGGCGTTCCAGCTCGGCGACGGCAGTGGCCGCCGTGACCTTCGTTTCCACGATGGCGAGCTTGCAGAACTCGATACCGGTGCACGCGATGGTGCCGCGGCGGAAGACGGACGGGCGGGCGGAGAGGCCCAGGGTGTCCAGTTCAGCCACGAGCGGCTCAACCTGCTCCTTGGCGACATCCAGCACAACGATCTTCTGGTGCGGGGTGGTACGGAGGCGGAACGAGCCGCGGGCTTCGAGGGTGTCCGCGAGCTTCACGAGCTGGCCGCCGGACAAGCGGCCGGCCAGCGGTGTGGCGCCGATGAAGAACTTGCCGTCCTTCTGCTCGTGGATGCCGACGTGGTCGCCCGGAGTTGAAGGCTTCGGGGCTGCGGGGCCGTCGGAAAGCTTGAAGCCGAGGTACTCGTCCTCGAGGATCTGGCGGAACTTCTCGGGCCCCCAGTCGGCCATGAGGAACTTCAGGCGAGCCTTGGTGCGCATGCGGCGGTAACCGTAGTCGCGGAAGATGCTGGTGACGCCGAGCCACACTTCGGCGGCTTCTTCGGGCTTCACGAACGCGCCGAGCCGCTTGGCGAGCATCGGGTTGGTGGAGAGCGCGCCGCCCACCCAAAGGTCATAGCCGACGCCGAGTTCGGGGTGGACCATGCCGACCAGGCCGAAGTCGTTGATCTCGTGGACAACGTCCTGCGAGGGGTGGCCGGTGATGGCGGTCTTGTACTTGCGCGGCAGGTTGGCGAGTTCCGGGTCGCCGATGAACCGCTCCGCGAGTTCGTTGATCAGCGGCGTCGGATCGATGATCTCGTCCTTGGCGATGCCGGCAACCGGGGAACCGAGGATGACGCGCGGCACGTCGCCGCAAGCCTCGGTGGTGGACAGGCCGACGGATTCGAGGCGGCGCCAGATCTCCGGCACGTCCTCAACCCGGATCCAGTGCAGCTGGATGTTCTGGCGGTCGGTCAGGTCGGCGCTGCCGCGGGCAAAGTCCACGGAGATCTGGCCGATGACTCGCAGCTGCTCGGTGGTGAGCGCACCGCCGTCGATCCTCACGCGGAGCATGAAGTACTTGTCCTCGAGCTCGTGCGGCTCGAGCGTGGCGGTCTTGCCGCCGTCGATCCCGGGCTTGCGCTGGGTGTACAGGCCCCACCAGCGGAAACGGCCGTGCAGGTCCGTGCCATCGATCGAGTCGAAGCCGTGCTTGGAGTAGACAGACTCGATACGCTCACGGACGTTGAGCCCGCTGTCTTCCTGCTTCCAGGTTTCGTTGGCGTTGAGCGGCGCGGTGCCGTCAACCTTCCACTGGCCGTGGGGTTTCGCGGCAGGACGGGCGGTGCGGGCCGGGCGCTTGGGTGCAGCCTCGTCCGCAGACGCTCCGGCTAGAGCTGTATCAGTCATGCATCGACTGTAGGGCTGGCCAGATTTCTCCAACAACGACACAGAAACGAAGAGTCACCTAGGGAAACATTTCGTCACGAACCGCCGTCGGGCCTTGTTCACCCGGCCGTGCTGTGCATTCGAAAAACCCGCTCAGGAGCTGGCAGCAACCACCGCGTCGTAGCGCTCCAGGGCGATCTCCGCGAGGACCGGAGAGGGCAGCAGCGGTGCCGTCACGACGTCGGCCCCGGCCTTGGACAGCTGGTCGTGGAAGTAGCCCGTGGCCAGCAGGTACGAGGACACCACCACCCGGCCCGCTGCCCCGTCTTCCGCTTCCGCGAGTTCCGCGCGCAAGGCCGCGACGCCGTCGGGCACGTTCGGCTCGGCACTGGCGCCATAGGCGACGCGAACCTTGTTCGGCAGCAGCCCGGCGAGCTGGCGCGCCTGCTCTTCCGAATCGACGGAACCGTCCGGCAGCGACGAGCCCGCGGCGGCCAGCAGGACGCCGTCGTCGTCGCCCAGTCCCGAGTCGCGCAACCGTGCGGCGAGCAGCTCCGCAAGCCGCGGATCCGGCCCCAGCGGCGGCGCCGCGGACACTTCCGGACGGGACTTGATCGCCTTCGGGATGTCCACCTTGACGTGGTAGCCGGTACTGAGCAGCAAGGGAACGACGACGGCGGGCGTGCCTTCCGGGAGGCCGGCCACCACGCCGGACAGCTCCGGTTCCTGGACGTCCACGTAGGCCTCAACGACGGTCAAGCCGGGCCGCAAGGCCTCGATCTCCGCCATGACCTGGCGGATGGCGGCTTGCCCTTCGACGTTCCGGGTTCCGTGGGCGCACGCGATCAAGACGGGGCTGTTCATGCGTGCAAGCGTAACGTTGGGCGAGCATGATCGCCCGTCTGTGAACGAAGAACGGAGCTGCATTTGTTCACTTTTGACCTTGCGCTGGTATGGCTGGATCTGGCCGGCGTCTTCTTTTTCGCCGTGTCTGGATCCTTGCTCGCGGCCAGGAAGCAGTTCGACATCATCGGCTCAGTTCTCTTGGCGTCGCTCGTGGCCTTGGGTGGCGGTGTCATCCGCGACATCATCATCAACGCCGGCCCGCCCGCGGCGTTCACCAACCCGGTATACCTGGTGCCGCCCCTGTTGGCCGCGATCCTGGTGTACTTCCTGTTTTCGAGCATCCAGCGCTTCACGTCCCTTTTGACCCTGTTCGACGCCGGCGGGCTGGCCCTGTTCTGCATTACGGGCACGCTCAAGGCGCTGGCCGCAGGGATGAATCCAGTGGCCGCAATCCTCCTGGGCGTCACCACGGCCGTGGGCGGCGGCTTGCTCCGGGACATCACGGCGAACGAAATTCCAACGCTTTTCAATGCCCGGGATCTCTACGCCCTGCCGGCCTTCACGGGAGCCGCGCTGACGGCCTTGCTCTGGAACATAGGGACCTTCAACGGGGTGACGGCGGGGGTCATTGCCGCCTGGGTTTTCGCCTTCCGGGTGGTGGCTTGGCGTCGCGGTTGGCGGGTGCCCTTGGCGGTCCGGGGATGGCACCGCGCCGGGGTCTCTGCGGGCGCCGATTCACGCGGCCGGGATTAGCTAGGATGGGAGCATGACTGACATGTTCCTCGAGAAGTTCCGCGCGCTTGTACCGAAGTATCTCGAGGACGAATGGCAGGAAGAAGACGGGCTGTCCGCCTCCGAGCTGGACGAAGCCCTGTCAGCCCACTCGTTCACCATTCCCATGGTGCTTCGCGAGTTCTACCTCGCGCTCGGTGGCTGCGAGGACCTCATGGAGGCCTACCACTACTTCTGGGACCCGGAAGAGCTCGAAGTGGACGACGAAGGCTTCCTCATGTTCCTGGAGGACGAGGATGAGCAATTCACCTGGGGCTTCCGCGTAGGCGACCTCGGCGTCCCGGATCCCATCGTCTGGCGTCGCAACAACGCCCGCGGCCAGTGGAAATCCGAAGAAGGCACGTTCTCCGAGTTCGTGTTCGACATGTTCGACTGGGCTTTCAGCGACGAAGACTAGGGGCTGCTGGGGATTTTCCAGCGGGGGCGGAGCTTTCTCCCCACCTTTGGGCTGTATTTAGCTCTCGACCCCCTTGTTTCCGGGCTGTTCTTCTGTGGGTCTGGCCTGCGCCTAGCCAAAACCGGGGAGTTTCAGCGGCTTTTTTGGCGTAGGGCCCGGAGAACCTCGGCAAGCACGGTTTCTGGTTGATACACAATCTGCGAATAGTCGTATCTAAGAACCAGAAAGCCTTTCACAGTTCCTGCGTTATTGCGTCGCCGATCCTTCTTGACTTGCCGAGGCTGCAGGTGGCTCTCCCCGTCCACCTCCACGATCAGCCTGCCCTCGAGCAAGAAATCCACAATGCCTATTCCGGGCAATTCGACCTGCGTCTCGGTACGGATCCCTGCTTGCCGGAAAAGTATCCGCGCCACAACCTCAATTGGAGAATCGGCCGAACCGTCGACAAGCGAGAGCACCTTTCTGGCGGCCCCGTTCCGGTTGCCGGGTAGCCTCTCACGGAGGTAATCAAGATTGGTCCGGCCTTGGAGGAGAGCACTTTCCACCATGATGGCAGCCTCAATTTCAGGCAGGCACCGGAGCGAATGCAGCAGCGTGTCTGTCAGGCTGGCCACGGGACGGATGTGGCCAGTCTCCAAAACGGACTCACGGTGGACTACAAAATGCTTGGCATTGCCGTGCCTGCACAGCAAATGGAGGGTCCGGGGTTCATGTAAGACCCAGATTCCGTGGTGCCGGGCGCCGGATGCGCAGGTGAGCAGTCCGTTCGCGCTGAGGGCTGCGACGACGTCCTCTTGTGCGACGGGCAAGGCCAGCACACCCCGGCGTCGCCGCGCGATCTCGCCTCCGGCAACCGCTGCCCGGATGGCACGGTCGGAGAAGCCCGCCTGCTTCACCGTGGATGTTCTGGCAGCGGTGCCTGCGTGATTCAGGAAGCCAACGAGGTCCATAGGGCCACTCCAGCAGGGTGGCGTTGACACCGAAAGGTGAAAGCTTCGCTATGTGGATAAGCGTGCCGGCGCCGAAACTCCCCGGTTTTGAGCGAGCTGCCGGAATTCCGACGCCGAGAATTCAGGCCTCGGGGGCCAAGAGGCCATCAAAGGTGGGGGATTTGCGCCGCAGAAGTCCCTACAAACTCCGAAAAACTCTTTGACCAAGAAAGTTGCACCCGTGACAAAGTTGTCATAGGCTGTAACCGGATTCACTAAATGCCTCCGGTGAGTCTGATGCGAACGGAGATTATGGTCCCGGTTCGTTGCAACGCGAGACTCGTGGCGTTGCAAGGAACCGGGGCCATTGCATTTAAGCCCGCCCCCGCCCGACTGGCTACGGGGGTGGTCCCAGCTAGCTAGCGCGCTCCACCACGGCGTGGGCGAAGTTGGTCAGCGACTCCTTGACCACGCCCTCGGGGAGCGGCTTCAAGGCTTCAATGGCTTCCGCGGACCACTGGCGCGCAATCACCCAGGATTCGGCGGTGACAGGGTGCTCGCGCAACCCGGCGACGGCCCGGGCCAGGGCTTCGTCGGAGGACAAATCGCCGTCCACCAGCTTCAAGAGTTCGACGGCGGACTGGTCACCATTGTCGGCGGCCTTGCGAAGCAGGAGGACAGGCAGAGTGGGTACGCCTTCGCGGAGATCCGTACCCGGTGACTTGCCGGATTTGACCTTGACTCCGGTGACGTCGATGACATCGTCGGCCAGCTGGAAGGCCACGCCCACCTTCTCGCCGTATTCCACCAGCACGTCCTCGAAGGCTTCGTCGGCGCCGGCGAAGATGGCACCGAGCTGGCCCGAAGCTGCAACGAGGGAACCGGTCTTGTCGGCGATGACGGAGAGGTAGTGCTCCACCGCGTCCTCGCCTTCACGCGGGCCCACGGTTTCGTGCAACTGCCCGAGGCACAGGCGTTCGAAGGTGCGGGCCTGGATTCCCAGGGCACGCGAACCGAGTTCGGACACCAGGATCGAGGCACGCGCGAAGATCAGGTCGCCTGTGAGGATCGCCACTGAGTTGCCCCAGACTTCGTGGGCCGTGGGGGCACCGCGGCGGTAGGGCGCGGAGTCCATCACGTCGTCGTGATAAAGGGTTGCGAGGTGGGTCAGTTCAACCACGACGGCGGCCTGGACCACTTCCGGACGGGAGGCGTCGCCGAGGTGGGCGCACAGGAGGGTCAACAGCGGGCGGATGCGCTTGCCGCCGGCTTCCACCAGGTGACGCGACGTTGCGTCAGCCAGGGGGTCCGAGTTGGCAATTGCTTCGCGGAGCTTCTTTTCCACGCGGGCAAGGTTCGTGGTGATGGCGGGACCCAGTTCCACGTCCTTGGCGATCGCCGCAAAACCGGCAGGAAGCTGCAGGCCAGTGGCGATCGCGGTAGTGGTGGGAGCGGGTTCGACAGCGTCCGGCAGGCCGTGCCCGGCATGCGTCCAACTGTGTTCGGCAGAGTGAGTCACGGGTTAACCCTAACTTTTCGCGGAGGAAAGCGTTGATTCGGTGCCGACGCTGGTGGAAGCGGCGGTGGATGTGGTGTTGGAGGTGGCCGGGACCAGCATCTCGAGGACGCGGATGGTGCGGTCCTCGAAACCCTTGGCGGACGCATCCGTGAGGTTGGCGAGCATCCGCACCACAAAGCGCATCAGCACCGGGATGGGCATGCCTGTCCGCAGCGCGAGTTTCATGACGGCGGGCTTGCCGATGAGGGCAGCAAAGACGCGGCCCAGGGTGAAGTGAGAACCCCATTGGTCCCGCACGTAGTCCGCGTACCGCGAAAGGTGCGCATCGGCGGCCCTGTAAGCCTCCGTCCCGGAACCCCACCCGGCTGAACGGGAACGCGAGGACGGGTCGATGATGAACTCGGCCGCGAAGCGGGCGGACTCCATGGCGTAGGAAATGCCCTCGCCGTTGAACGGTGAAACCATGCCGCCGGCGTCGCCCAGGAGCATGAGCCCCGGCGAGTAGTGCGGGGTGCGGTTGAAGCCCATCGGCAGGGCGGCGCCGCGGATCTCCCCTACCTGGTTTTCAGGTGTGAAGCCCCATTCGGAGGGCATGCCGGCGGTCCATTCGCGCAGGACCTGTTTGTAGTCGAGCTTGCCGAATTCCTTGGAAGAGTTCAGGATTCCGAGGCCGACGTTGGACGTGCCATCGCCGACGCCGAACACCCAACCGTAGCCGGGCAGCGGCTTGCCGGACTTGCCGGGGAGCTCGAGCCAGCCTTCCATCCAGTCGTCGTCGTGGCGGGGCGAGGTGAAGTAGGTGCGGACGGCGACGCCGAGCGGGCGGTCGTCGCGCTTGTGCATGCCGAGCGAAACGGCCGTCCGTGTCGAGTTGCCGTCTGCGGCCAGCACGACGTCGGCATGGAAGTCGCGCGTTTCGCCCGTCTTGCGTCCGGACTCGTCGAGCAACGCGGCGCGGGCGCCGATCACCCGTCCGGCGTCGTCGCGCAAGGCTTCGGTGACGCTGTGGCGTTCAAGCACGACGGCGCCCGCCGACTGGGCGTGCCGGGCCAGCTCCTCGTCGAATCCGAGGCGCGTCCGGATGAGTCCGTACGTGGGAAAATCGGCGACCTCGGGCCACGGCAATTCAATGGTGCGGCCGCCGGCGATGAGCCTGAGGCCTTTGTTGCGGCGCCACCCCTCATCCTCGGCGTGCGGGAGGCCAAGCTTCTGGATTTCGCGGACGGCGCGGGGAGTGAGGCCGTCGCCGCAGACTTTCTCCCGCGGGAAGGCGGTTTTTTCCAGAACCGTCACGGATATACCCGCCTGGGCAAGGTAGTACGCGGCGGTGGACCCGGCTGGCCCTGCGCCGACTATCAGTACGTTCACAGCGTCCTTGTTAATAGGCCCGTTAGCGGGACTGATCGCCGGATTGGCGGCGCGGCTTGATCTGGCGGCGCAGCTTGGCCACGGGAACGCTTTCCCGGTGTTCGGCACCGGACTTCTGGGCTCGGTGCACCGCTACGATGCCGCCGCTCAGGTTGCGGTAGGTGACCCCGGTCCAGCCGGCTTCCTGCAGCCACGCGGCCAGGTGGTCCTGGTCCGGCCAAGCGCGGATGGACTCGGCGAGGTACACGTAGGCGTCCGGGTTCGAGGAGACCTTGGTTGCGATGGCGGGCAGTGCGCGCATGAGGTATTCGGTGTACATGGTCCGCCAGAGGGGCACCACCGGGGCCGAGAATTCGGCGATGACCAGGCGTCCGCCCGGCTTGGTGACACGGAACATCTCTGCGAGGGCCTTGTGCGGTTCGTTGACGTTGCGCAGGCCGAAGGAAATGGTGCACGCGTCGAAGGAGTTGTCCGCGAAGGGCAGCTTGGTGGCGTCCCCGGCCACGAAGTCGATGTCCGGACGACGGCGTTTGCCAACCTTCAGCATCCCGAGCGAGAAGTCGCAGGCCACAACGTCCACTCCGGCGTCGGCGTATGGTTCGCTGGACGTGCCGGTCCCGGCAGCTAGGTCCAGGACCCTCTGGCCCACCCGAACATCCATCGCGTCCACAACAACCCGGCGCCAACGACGGGTCTGCCCCAGGGACAGGACATCGTTGACGACGTCGTATTTGGGGGCGACATCGTCAAACATCGTCGCAACTTCGTCCGGACGCTTTTCCAAGGATGCTCGGTTCACCCTGCAATTGTCTCAGACAAATATGGGAAGAACTTTCGGGGCACACCGGTCCGCACGGCTCCCATTGCCCGCGGGAGTAATGTTGTTCCATCATGACGAGTACGCTCCGCACCTTGACAGTCCCCCTCGATGTTGACTCATCCTCCGGGGGACTGCCGTCATTTCTGGTCCGGGACGATGTCCTGTGCTGGTCCCGCCGCGAGAACGGACTGGTGGGCTTTGGCGAACTCGCGCGATTCACCGCTTCCGGGCCCGATCGCTTTCTCGAGGCCGATATCTGGTGGCGCCATCTGGTCATCGAGGCCGACGTCACGGATCCCCTTGAAATCCCCGGCACCGGCCCGGTGGCCTTTGGCTCCTTTGCTTTCTCCAAGACGTCCGCCTATGAATCGCGCTTGATCCTTCCGGAAATTGTTGTGGGGATCCGGGATGGGCAGTCGTGGCTCACCCAGTTGACGCTCGACGACGTCGAACTCACCGAAGCGGGCGCCCTCGCCGCCCTGGCAGGCTGGCTCAGCCCCGCGGACGGCGAGTCAGAGGAACGCGAGTCAGACGAACGCGAGTCAGAGGACGGTGAGCTTACGGCGGCGGGAGGCTCCGGCGTCGGGCACCCAACTAGCTCGCAGTTGTTGTCGTTTAGAAGGCTCATAACGACAACAACTGCGAGTCAGTTGGGGGACGGGAAGGCCACGCTGGAGAGCGGCTCGCTGAGCGAAACCGCCTGGAAGCAGGCCGTGGCCGAGGGCGTGGCGGCAATCCGGACCGGAAAGCTCGAGAAGCTGGTGCTCGCCCGCGACGTCATGGCGACGCTGCCCGACGGCGTCAACGCCGCCAAAGTCCTGCGGCAGCTGGCCAGCCGTTACCGCGAATGCTGGACCTACGGCGTCGACGGCTTGGTGGGAGCGACGCCGGAAATGCTCATCCAGGTGGAGGGCCGCACTGCGCAAGCGCGCGTCCTGGCCGGGACGCTCGACCGCCGCGACGCCGAGGGCGTGGACGGTTCCCCCATGGAATACGCCGAACGCGTGCTGGCCGGTTCGGAGAAACAACGGCACGAGCACGAGATCGCCATCCAATCACTGACCACCCAGCTCGCGCCCTTTTCCGAAGCTATGAATGCCCACAGCGAACCGTTCATCCTGGAACTGCCCAATGTGTGGCATCTGGCATCGGACGTGAAGGCCGAGCTTGCCGATATCGAGGGACATGTCCCTACGTGCTTGGCCCTGATCAACGCGCTTCACCCCACGGCCGCCGTGTGTGGCACGCCTACCTTGGTGGCCGGGGAACTGATCCGGGAGCTTGAGCACATGGATCGCGGACCGTACGCCGGCCCGGTCGGGTGGCTCGACGCCGCGGGCAACGGCGAGTGGGGCATCGCACTGCGCGGCGCGATCATCGAGAGTCCTACGACCGTGCGCCTGTATGCGGGCTGCGGGATTGTTGAAGGCTCCGTGCCCGACGCCGAACTGGCCGAGACCTGGGCCAAATTCCGGCCGATGCTCGAGTCGCTGGGCATCAGCAGCTAAGAGTCCAAACCCGAGGATTCCGTTCCAAAGCTACCGCCGCGGATGTCTGGGATGCGAGACAATAGCCCTGTTGGGGGTCTTGATTTTTTACTTGGTAGGTTATCCAATAGTAAAACTTAGTTTTCTGTGACGCACATCTCATGTTCGGCGCTACACTATGAACCGATTAGTTTCGCATCCACTGCAACAAAAGGTAAGAAAATGCAGAAATTCCGTTCGCTTCCGGTCAGTTCGACGCTCAAGGCTGCAACAATCATCGCAATCGGCGCCCTGGCACTGACTGCCTGCACCAACGCCTCGGAGGCGGGCCCCTCGAGCGCCGCCTCGCCTTCCGGCAGTGCCAATGCAAGCTTTGACCCCAGCACCATCGCCAAGGACGACACCCTGGCCGCAATGGTCCCCGCGGCCATCAAGTCCAAGGGCACGCTGACCGTTGGCTCGGATACGACCTACGCTCCTGCGGAATTCCTCGGACCGGACGGCCAGACCCCGGTCGGCTACGACGTCGACATCGCCAAGGCGATCGGCGCCACCCTCGGCCTGAAGGTCCAGGTGCAGACCGCCGAATTCACGGGCATCCTCCCCGCCCTCGGCCCGAAGTACGATCTGGGCATCTCGTCCTTCACCATCAACCCCGAGCGTCTCGGCGCCGTCAACATGGTCAGCTACTTCAACGCCGGCACCGCCTGGGCCGTGCAGAAGGGCAACCCGAAGAAGTTCTCCCTGGACGACGTCTGCGGCAAGTCCATCGGCGTGCAGACCGGCACCGTCCAGGAAGACCCGGACCTCTCCGGCCGCAACAAGAAGTGCGCAGCTGACGGCAAGCAGCCGATCAACATCGTCACACTCAAGAACCAGACCGACGTCACCACCCGGCTCGTTAACGGCAGCATCGACGCCATGGCAGCCGACTCCCCCATCATCGGTTACGCCCTGACCCAGACGAACGGCCAGCTTGAACGGCTCGGCGACGTTTACGACGCCGCTCCCCAGGGCATCGCCGTTGCCAAGTCGGACACCGCCCTCGCCGATGTCATCCAGAAGACGCTGACCAAGCTCATGTCTGACGGTTCATACAAGAAGATCCTCACTGGCTGGGGCAACGCCGAAGGCGCCATCACCAAGTCCGAGGTCAACCCGGCGGTCAAGTCTTGAGCATTCCCGCCACCGATAACAAATCAGGTGCACAGATGGATCATCATCAACCAGGCCACGCAGCGCCGGTGCTGAACGATGCGGTGCCGGTCAGGCATCCCGGCCGCTGGATCAGCGCCGTCATCATCGTTGGCGCCGTGATCCTCATGGTGCAGAGCGCGATCACGAACCCCAACTTCCGTTGGGACGTAGTCGGGACATACATCCTGGACGTCAAGGTTGTCCAAGGTGTCGGCTGGACGCTGTTCCTGACTGTCGCCTCGATGGTTCTGGCGATTGTCTTGGCCATCCTGTTGGCTGTCATGCGCCAATCGGACAACCCGGTCCTTCGCTACACAAGCTGGCTCTGGGTCTGGTTTTTCCGCGGCACCCCGGTCTACACACAGCTGCTCTTCTGGGGGCTTGTCACGGTTCTCTATCCGACGATTTCCCTCGGGATTCCTTTTGGCCCTCAGCTTGTGAGCTACGCGCTCTCGGACCCGACCCATGGCCTCATCCCGGCCATCCTGGGCTTGGGTCTGAACGAATCCGCGTATCTTGCGGAGATCTTCCGGGCCGGTTTGAAGTCCGTGGACAAGGGACAGACCGAAGCCGCCGAAGCCCTGGGCATGGGCAAGGGCAAGATCATGTGGCGGATCGTCCTGCCCCAGGCAATGCGCATCATCGTCCCGCCCACCGGCAATGAGACCATCGGTATGCTCAAGACCACCTCCCTGGTATTGGCCGTGCCGTTCACGCTCGATCTGACCTTCGCGACCAACGCCTTGGCCAACCGGATCTACCTCCCCATCCCTCTCCTGATCATTGCCGCATTCTGGTACCTTCTGGTCACCAGTCTCCTCATGGTGGGTCAGCACTACATCGAGAAGTATTACGGCAAGGGCGTGGATACCAACCAGGCTCCAGCCCTCATCAATCCTGCAGCCGCGAAAGCCGCCGCAGCAGTGGCACCCAGTGCCGAAGCAGAGCCGTCCTTGAAGATGGAATTCCCCGAGGAGGAGGCAAAATGACGATCACCACCCAGAAACCGCTGGTGCGGATCGAAGGCCTCCACAAGTACTTCGGTCCCCACCACGTGCTCCGCGGCATCGACCTGACGGTCAACCAGGGCGAAGTGTCCGTTGTCATCGGCCCGTCCGGTTCCGGCAAGTCCACGATGCTCCGTTGCGTGAACCTGCTTGAAACGATCAGCGCCGGCCGCATCTCCGTCGGTGACCAGCTGATCGGCTACCGCGAAGTCAACGGCCGCCTCCACGACCTGAAGGTCAAGGAAATCGCCGCGCAACGCCGGGAAATCGGCATGGTCTTCCAACGCTTCAACCTGTTCCCGCACAAGACCGCCCTGTACAACGTCATGGAAGCTCCCGTGCAGGTCAAGGGCAAATCCAAGAGCGATGCCAAGAAGGCAGCCCTCGAGTTGCTGGACCGGGTAGGCCTGGCCGACCGGGCCAACCACTACCCGGCACAGCTTTCCGGCGGCCAACAGCAACGCGTCGCGATCGCCCGGGCTCTGGCCATGGAACCGGAACTGATGCTCTTCGACGAGCCGACGTCCGCCCTTGACCCCGAACTCGTGGGCGATGTGCTGAACGTGATGAAGGACCTGGCCAAGTCCGGCATGACCATGATCGTGGTGACCCACGAGATCGGCTTTGCCCGCGAAGTCGGCGACCGCCTGACCTTCATGGACGGAGGTGTGGTGGTGGAATCGGGTGACCCCCGCGAAATCATCGCCAACCCCCAGCACGCGCGCACCAAGGAATTCCTCAGCCGCGTGCTGTAGGTCCTGGCGCTGCCCGATACGCAAAATGCCCTGCGCGGCTGGAATTCCAGCTGCGCAGGGCATTTTGCGTTGCGCAAGGAACTGCCCGCAGCGCCGACCGCCTACGCCCCGAGCAGCACCTGGGACACTGCCGCAGCAACTGCCGCCTTGATGCGCGCGTGCAAGGGACGCAACCCTGAACGGTCCGTGCGTACCTCCACGATGCTGCGTCCCTTCAAAGGCCCGGCAAGCACGTCGGCGAGCTCCGCCGTCGTACGCACCGAAGTGTGCCCGACGCCGTATGCCGCGGCCAGCGCGGAAATGTCCACGCTGTGCGGGGTGCCGAAGAGGCGCTCGACGGCGGTGCCGTAGCCGCCGTCGTCCTCCACCTTGCCGTGCTCCAGGAGGCCGAAAATGCCCCCGCCGGCGTCGTTGAGGACCACGATGCGCAGGTCCGGTCCGGGTTCGCCGGCTCCGAGGAACAGGCCCCCGGCGTCGTGCAGGAAGGTGATGTCGCCCAGGAGGAGGGTGGTTTCGCGGCCTGCGCCGAGGGCGATTCCAGTAGCCGTTGAGATGGTGCCGTCGATGCCGGCGAGGCCGCGGTTCGCGAACACCGTGGCGATGGGCTCGGAGCTGGGCTGCCCGGCGAGGTCGACGTCACGGATGCCGTTGGAAGAGCCCAGGACCAACTGCCCTCGGGCGTGTTTCCAGACGGCGGCTCCCACCGCCGGTCCGTTGGCTGCCTGCTCGGCCTCGAGGACGCCGTCGAGCGCGTGCTGGGCCGCGGCACCGGCCAGGAGCCACGCGTCGAGCCACTCGGCCGAGCCCCGGCCTGCGAACACCGCCAAGTCAGTCAGCGAATCAAAGCGCTCCTCGCTGCGCCGGCCGTGTTCATACCAAGCCACAGGAACGGGCTCATACATGGCGGTGCGAAGATCTCCGCGGGCCAGGAGCGCGGCGACGGGCCTGGACAGCGTAGGCCGACCGAAGACCACCACCCGCTCGATCGGCAGCGCAGAGCCGCGCCCGAAGTTGTCCAGCATGAGGCGGTACGGCCCCACCGCGTTGGGACCAAAGCGTGCGTTGGACGACGGCTCGGCCAGCAACGGAAGGCCGTGGGCGCGGGCAAACGCCTCGGCGACCGGACCGGCGTCGTGCCCCGCCAAAACCACCGTCCGCCGCTCCGTCAGTTCGGCAGGAGCTGGGGACATGCTCAGTGGCTGGGGGCCGGAGTCGTAGTGGAAAACTCCACGGCCCCTGGTGGAGGGCAGGACCTCGCCGGGTTCCGGAACCAGCGGCTCACGGAACGCCAGGTTGAGCTGAACCGGTCCGGGAGGCGTGTTCTCAAGGGCGCCGGTCGCCGCGTAGATGGCAGTCTCGACCGCCCTCTTCGGGTTGCTGCCAGCGGCGATGTCGACGGCGAAGCGCATGTGTTCGCCGAAGAGGTCCAGTTGGATGGTGGTCTGGTTGGCGCCGGTACCGTGCAGCTCGGCCGGGCGGTCGGCCGAAAGGACCACGAGCGGCACGGCGGCGTGGTTGGCCTCCATCACCGCGGGCAAGAGGTTCCCGACGGCGGTGCCTGAGGTGGTGAGGACGGCCGCCGGCGCGCCTGTCGACAGCGCCAAGCCCAAGGCCGTGAAACCGGCAGAGCGTTCGTCGATCCTGACGAGGAGCCTGACGTTCCCGGCAGCTTCGGCCTCGGCCAGCGCGTACGCCATCGGCGCCGAGCGCGAACCGGGAGAGACCACCACGTGCCGCACACCGCCGTCGAGCAACGCCTTGACGGCGATCCGGGCAGCGGCGAGGGAGCTCAGGGAGCCTTGCGAAGTCACCGCACCAGTCTATTAGCGGCGCCTCCTTTCAAACGCCCGCTCACCTATCGGCCCAAAATCCCAAACGCCCGCTCACTCTCTTGAAGAAAGTGAGCGGGCGTCCGGGAAAAGGCCCGCATAGGTGAGCGGGCGTCGGGGGAAAGCCTTAGCCGTCCTTGCGGAACACCTGCACGATCGACGGACGCGGCGCGCGGACCTGGCCGGCGGCCGGGGTGGTTCCGGCGCCCACGTAGTCCGGGAAGTACGAGTGCGGAGCGTCGAAGGAACCTTCCTCGCCCGGGTGTTGCACGGCGACGAATACTGTCCGCTCGTCGTCGTGAACGATCGGTCCACAGGTCTCGGCGTCGCGCGGTACGGCGAGGAACTGCTCCACTCTCCCGCGCTGGCTGCCATCGAGGGTGACCTTGAAGAGGCCGTCCGCATACCCGATGGACGACGGCGCGCCGTCAGTCGCGATCCACATGTTGCCTGCCGAGTCGAACGCCACGTTGTCCGGGCAGGAGATGGGCGAGACCTTGTCGGCCGGGAAGCCGGAGAAGTATGTGGAGGAGTTCTTGGCGGGATCTCCGCAAACCATCAGGAGGGTCCAGTTGAAGCGTGTGGAGGTCTGGTCGCCGGTTTCGGTGATTTCCACAATGTGGCCGTCCCGGTTGAGCGTGCGCGGGTTGACCTCGGTGGCGCCTTCCTTGCCGGGCTTGCCGCGGTCCGAGTTGTTCGTGCAGACCACGTAGACCTTGCCGGTCGCCAGGTTCGGCTCGACGTCTTCGCAGCGGTCCATCTTCGTGGGGCCAACCTTATCCGCGGCGAGGCGGGTGTAGACCAGGACCTCGGGGACGGACATGCCCGGAACCGCGGAAGCGCCGTCGACCACCAAGGGAAGCCACTCGCCGGAACCGTCGAACGCGCCGTCGGACGGGAGTTTTCCGGTTCCGTCGATCTCGGCCGAGGGAGAGTCTCCGGTGAACTTGGCGACGTAGAGGTCCCCTTCGGAGAGAAGGTTCATGTTGTTCCGGCGGGCCGCAGCCGAGTCTCCGGCCATGTACTTGCCCTTGGAGACGAATTTGTAGAGGTAGTCGAAGCGCTCGTCGTCGCCCATGTAAGCCACTACATGGCCGGACGCGGCGACAATCACGTTGGCGCCTTCGTGCTTGAAGCGGCCCATGGCGGAGTGCTTCTTGGGTGTGGAGGAGGGGTCGAACGGGTCGACTTCCACGATCCAGCCAAAGCGGTTGGATTCGTTGGCATATCCGGCATTACGGGTGTCGAATCGCTGCTCGTCCAGCTCCCACTTGCGTGCGGTGGCCTTGGAAGTAAGGCCGTAGCGTTTGTCGCCCGCGGAGGTGCCGGGAGCCACGAAGTAGCCGTTGAAGTTTTCCTCGCCGGAGAGGATGGTGCCCCAGGGAGTCGTGCCTCCGGAGCAGTTGCCCAGGGTCCCTTTGATCTTCCGACCGGACGGGTCGTCGATGGTCTTGACGAGGTCCGTGCCCGCGGCGGGGCCGGTGAGCTCGTAGGTGGTGTCGGTCAGGAACCGACGGTTGAGCGGCGCACCCTTGACGTAGCTCCACGGCTTGTTCTTGTTCTTGCGCTCGAGTTCAACAACCGTGAGTCCGTGCGCGGCACGCCCGATCGCGCGGGCCTCCGCAGCCGCCAAAGTGGCCGGGAACATGATGTTCTCGTTGGTGTACTCGTGGTTGGTGAAGAGTACGGCACGGCGGTCCTTGGAATCCGGGATGGGCAGGATGTCCGTGTAGTCGTTGTTGTAGCCGAACTGGCGGGCCTGCGCCGCTGCGGTCTGGCCGTTCAGCTCGAAGGCCGGCGAGTCCGCAAAGAGCGGATCGCCCCAACGGATGATCGGCTGCCACGCGAAACCGTCCGGCACGGTGAACGCGTCAACCGTGTAGTCGACCGGTTTAATCGGCGTGAACTTGAGCTTGGCCTTGTCGAAGCCCGTCTTTGCCGCCTCGGACAAGCCAACGCCGCCGGCTTCGGGAAGGTTGCCGGACAGGCTTCCGCCCAGTACGACGGCGAGCGCACCGACGGCGCCAAAGCCCAGGGCGGCGCGGCGGGACACGGCTGCGGAAGCGATGTCGCGGAAGTAGGCGTTGGAGCTCGTGTTGCACACCTCGCCCGAGCAAGCGTTGTCGCACTTCAGGGCGCACGTCACGGGGCTGCGTTTGCCCTTCGTATGGCCGAGCATGGGGAGCAAGCCGAACTTGCGCGCGGTTGATTCAGACATGGGAAATACCTCCGGGGATTGAGTGATTTCCCCACCCTTGCAGCGCTTTCGGAATCCGAGAGGACACTCAGGTTAAGTTGCAGTGAATTCCCAGCCTTTTCACAGGAATCTATGCATGCAGCAGGGCGTGCACGCGGCGGAGCCGGTCCAGCCACCAATCGCGACGTTCAGCGGGAGCCGCATACTGCTCCAGCAGCCCCTCGTCGGCGACGGCTTCGCGGACGCGGATGGCGCCGTCGTCGGGCACTAAAGGAGCCTGCGTGATGTCGGAGGCGAACAGGCGCACGGTCCCCAGCCCGCACGCGAAGGGCAGCTCGGGCAGTGCAGCGGCGAGCGCGAGCCCCGCGCGGATTCCCACCGAGGTGTCCAGCGCCGAGCTCACGACGGCGGGAAGCCCGGCTTGCGCCACGATGTCCAGCGCGCGCCGCACTCCCCCAAGCGGCGCCACCTTGACCACGATCAGGTCAGCCGCGCCGGCCCGCGCCACCTTGAGGGGGTCGTCTTCCTTGCGCACGGATTCGTCGGCGGCGATCAGCACCGGGGTACCCTGTTGCGCGAGCCGTCGTCGGACTTCGGCGAGGCCCTCGATGTGCGGCACGGGCTGTTCGGCGTATTCGAGCCCGACGGCGGATAGTCGCCCGAGTGCCTCAACCGCCTGCGGCACATCCCAGCCTGCGTTCGCGTCGACACGGATCGCGGCGTCCGGCAGGGCGTCCCTGACTGCGGTGACGCGCGCGACGTCGTCGGCCAGTTCCTGCCCGCGCTCGGCGACCTTGACCTTGACGGCGTCCACGCGGCCGAAGCGCTCCAGGACCTCGGGCACCCGGGCGGCAGGTACGGCGGGGACGGTGGCGTTGACGGGAATGGTGTCCCTCAGCTGCGGCGGAAAACCCTGCCATGCTGCTTCGACGGCGGCGGCGAGCCAGCGGGAAGCCTCGGCGTCGCCATACTCGGGGAACGGGCAAAATTCGCCCCAGCCGGCCGGTCCGCGGAACAGGAGGGTCTCGCGCTCGGTGATGCCCCGGAACTTGACCCTCATCGGCAGGCTCACCACTTTGGCGGTGGCAAGGAGCTCGTCGAGGGTGGGGAACGGAGGCATGGCTTCACTGTAGCGTGGGGCGGCGGCTGGGGTGGGGCCGCCGCCCGGCCGGCTGGGGTGGGGCCGCCGCCCGGCCGGCCGGCCGAGTTGCCCGGCTAGGCGGAGTTGCCTGCTTGTGGCGGCTGTTTCGTGGCAGGAAGAGTGGGCGCTCGATCGCCGGCATGGTCGACGATCGCATTGACGTAACTGCTGAGCTCCCGGATGACCGCGTCCGTGGGCCGCGCATCCGGCAGCGGGTGGACCCCCGTGACGAACAGGTTTCCGCTCATGGTGACCATACGAAGCACATGGATCGGCGACCCGGAACCGGTGATAGTGGGCCGGAGTGGTCGGATGACGCCATGATGACGGACATATTCGCCTGGGGCCACACCACAGCGGCCGCGGTCGGGATTCTGTAGTCGACCAACTCTCCTGCCTTCAGGAGATCCCGGCATTTGGCGGGATCGGTAGTCATGTCGGCGCGTCCGACTGCCATCGAATCCTGCATGTCCTGAATCGCCGCCTCATCGATACCGTTGGCGGGGCGTCAGCGTGCCGCTGTAAGGGTGTGTATGTGAGCGAGGGTTGCTCTGGAAGGGTGTATATGTGAGCGGGCGTCGGGCTGGGGGACACGGGGCGGGCCACCCCTCACACGCGTTAGGTAGAATGCAGCAAGGTACGGAACCACAGCCGGAGGAGCCCGCATGCAGCGTAAGGCCACAGCACTCGACGTCGCCAAACGGGCGGGCGTCTCGCGGAGTGCGGTGTCGCTGGTGCTCAACGGCCGGGGAGACGGCAACGTGGCCAAGGAAAGCCAGGACCGTATCCGCCAGGCCGCCGCGGACCTCAACTACTCCCCCAACCCCATCGCCTTGAGCCTGCGGAACCAGCGCACGCGCGTGATCGGCATCGTGTCGGACGAGGTGGTGGTGAGCCCGTTCGACGGCAACATCATTGGTGGCGCCGACGACGTCGCCCGCGCCCACGGCTTTGTCACGGTGGTCATGGACACCGAGCGCGACGCCTCCCGCGACGAGAGCGCCGTCGAGACCCTTTTGGACCGGCAAGTGGACGGACTGATGTACGTCACGGTCGGTTTGAAGCCGCTCGACGTGCCCCAGGGCATGCTCCGCGTCCCCTCGGTGCTGGCCAACTGCTTCGACAACAGTCCCACCCCGCAGCTGCACCACGTGATCCCGGACGAAGTTTCCGGCGGTCGGGAAGCCACCGAGCACTTGCTGCAGCTGGGCCATCGCGATATCGCGTTCCTTGCCGGCGCCGCCACCTCCCCGGCTGTGCCCTTGCGCATCGCGGGGCATCGGGAAGCAATGGCCAAAGCGGCCGTCCCCGTGCGCGAAGACCGCGTGTTCACGGCCGGTTGGGACATCAACGACGGTTTCCATGGCGCCATGGGACTGCTCTCCGCCAGCGAGCGGCCGACGGCGATTGCGTGCGCCAACGACCGACTCGCCGTCGGTGTCGCCCTGGCTGCGGCGCGCCTGGGCCTGGCCGTACCGCGGGACCTCTCGATCATTGGTTACGACGACGAGTCACGCATCGCGGGCACCATGGTTCCCGCGCTCACCACCATGGCCCTCCCCCTGCGGGAAATGGGCGCTACAGCGATGAGCATGTTGCTGGAACAGATTGAGGACCCGGCCCAGCGGCCCGGGGCGGGAGTCGATTTGGAGGCCGACGCCGGCTTGGAAACCATGGTTCCCTGCCGTTTGGTGGTCCGAGAGTCCACCGGGCCCGTTCCCGCCCGCTGAATCTCCCCACCTTTGGCCGGACCGCCGCCCGGGAATCCGCGGAAATACAGGGATCCCGGACTGCGACACCGGCCAAAAATGGTCAAACGTGGGGAAACCACGACGGCGGCCTGCCGCCTATTCGGGCAGCTTCAGTTCCCAGACGTCCGCCGCCGCGCCTTCGGGAAGCTCAAGGATCCATTCCTCGCCCACGGCAGGGTAGGCGCGGAGTGTCGTGGCCACCGATCCCTTCCGATACACCTCCACCAGGGAAGCATCGATGAAGATGCGGAGTTCCTCGCCCTCGGACAACGCCCCCGCAAACACGACTTGCTGCTCAGCGCCGGAGGCCAGGACCAGCCGAACCTCACCGGTTCCACCAACAGTCCCAGCCTTCACAACAGCCTCGGCAAACGGCGGCAACACAACGGACCCGGACGCCCCGCCCGCAAGCACGGGACCCCGATATGCCTCGATCTCCGGGGCAGGAGCAACCACCAGTGCGCCGTCCTCAACCGAGAGGAAGCGCGGGTGGGTTAATACGCCCGCCCAGCCTGCGGCGTCGATCTCGTCTTGCGAGCGGCCACGTCGTCCATCACGGCCCGGGCCTTCGTTGGCCCATCCCCACAGCAGGGCCCGCGGCGTCGACCCCGCCCCGGACGCAGAATCCAGCTGCACAATCTGGGGAGCATAGAAGTCCCGGCCAAGGTCGGACCTGCCGCCGGAACGCGGGACGAACACGGGCAGCCCCGTGGAGGGGTCCTCGGAGAGCGAGCCGATCAGGTGGCCCACTCCGTTGGCGTGCTCATGGTCGTCACCGGAGAGCCACAGGGAGAACATCATGACCCAGGTGTCGGCCCCGCCTGCAGGCACCCCGTTGGAGAGCACCCTGTCGGTAGGCACCCCGTCGGCAGGCACCCGGACCAGTTGCGGGCACTCCCAGATTTCGGCCGGAGTGTGCGTGGCCGCCACGGGGTTTTCGGTGGTCAGCCAAATGCCTTGGTACTTCCAGTCGGACATGTCCTCCACCGTGTATAGCAGCAAAGCAGCATGTCGATTGGCCAGCCCGGCGCCCTGCATGGCGTAGCGCTTGCCGTTGAAGTGGAAGATGAAAGGGTCGCGCACGGCCGTGACCAGGCCATCGCCCGGCATGGAAGCGGCTATGTGACCATCCTGCTCCCAAGTCACCAGGTCCGCGGAGCCCCGGGAAATCACCACTTGCGAGTGCCCGCCGTCGCCCCGCACGCCGGAGTACGCAGCGGTGGGGACGCCGCCGTCGTCGGTCACCACGCCGGTCCAGCAACCGAACTCATCCGGCCCGCCGTCCTCCGGGCGGAGCGCGACCGGGTGCTCATCCCAGTGGACCAGGTCCGGAGAGCTGACGTGCCCCCAGTGGATCCGGTGGTGCCGCGCCGATTCCGGGTTGAACTGGAAGAACACGTGGTAGCGGCCGTTGATGTAGCTGATGCCGTTGGGGTCGTTGATCCAGCCTTGCGCAGGGCGGGGGTGGAAGCGCGGGAAAGCGGGGTCCGGGTGGATGACAGCCGCCGCAAGTGCAGGGGCGGAGGATATGAGGTCCGTCATCGAAGTCCTTTCAGGAAGTAGAAGCTATTTGCCGGTGCCGGCGGTGAGTCCGTCACGCAAGGCGCGCTGGCCGAACATGAACACCACCAGCGCGGGAATCATGGAGAGGATCACGCCTGCCAGCACCACGGAGATGCTGCCGGTGCCGAGGTTGCCTTGCAGAGACACCAGGCCCAACGGGAGCGTGAAGTTCTGCTCGGAGATGGTCAGGATGAGCGGGCGGAAGAACTCGTTCCAGTGGTAGTTGAAGGCCAGGATGCCTACGATCGCCATGCCCGGCATCGCCAGCGGCGCGTACACGGAACGGAACGTCCGCCACGGCGAGGCGCCGTCGATGGCCGCGGCCTCGCCCAAATCACTTGGCAGCCCCAGGAAGTACTGGCGCATCAGGAAGGTGCCGAACGCCGTCGGGATTGCCGGAAGGATCAGCGCGAGGAGCGTATCGGACAAACCGATGCCGCGGATCAGCATGAAGACCGGAACGATCGTCACCTGCGCCGGAACCATCATGGTGGCCAGGACAATCGAGAACAGCGCACCGCGCCCCCGGAACTTGAGGTTCGCGAACGCGTAGCCGGCCAGCGCCGCCGTGAACATCTGCCCGACGGCGATCAGCCCCGTCACGAGGGCGCTGTTGAGGACCAGAAGCATGATGTTGAGTTGCTTGAAGACCTGGTCGTAGGACGAGAAATCGGGGTGGAGCGGCAGGAACGACGGCGGCAACTGGAACGATTCCGCCGGTGGCCGCAGCGAGGTGGACAGGGTCCACAGCACCGGACCGAGAATGAGGACGGACGCGATCAGGAGCAGCACGATTCGTCCCGCCATGCTCCAGTTCCGCTTCTTGCGGGGCGCGGGCTTTTGGGGAGCCAAGCGATCGACGGCGGCGCGCTGGGTTGAGGTTGTAGTCATGGCGGGCCTTACTGGTAGAAGACGAATCGTTTGCTGAGCCGGAACTGGGCGGCTGTGATGGCCATGATGATCAGCGTGAGGATGACGCCGATCGCCGAGGCCTGGCCGAACTCAAGGCGCTGGAATGCCGACTCGAAGATCACCATCACCGCGGTGCGCGTGGAGTCGCCGGGGCCGCCGCGGGTGAGGACGTAGGGCTGGTCGAACACTTGCAGGGCGTTGATGATCGCCATGACCGACGCCACCAAGGTGGTGGGGCTAAGCAGGGGCAGCGTCACGTGGAGGTGTTTGCGCCAGCCCGTGGCGCCGTCGATCGACGCAGCCTCGTACGTTTCGGTGGGGATGGACGCCAGGCCGCCGATGAACAGCAGGAACGAGAACCCGAAGTTCTGCCACACGTAGACGAGGATTACGACGGCGGCAGAACCGGCCGGCGTCGTCAGCCACGGGACGGCGGGGATGCCGACGAAGGATAAAAGCCAGTTGACCACGCCGAATTGTTCGTTGAACAGGTAGCGCATGAAGATGGACACCGACGCCGCGGACAGGATCAGCGGGAAGAAGAAGGCGCTGCGGAAGAAGACGCGAAGCCAGGCCGGAAGTTTCTCCTGCACCATGATCGCCAGCGCCAACGCGAGGCCAAGCTGCAAGGCCACGGCGACCACCACGAACATGATCGTGTTCAGGAACGACACCCGGACCGTGGGGTCCTGGACCACTTCGGCGAAGTTGTCGAAACCGACGAAGCTTGGCGCCGAAATGATGTCCCAGCGGAAGAACGCGAGGACCACGGACGCAACGATCGGCACGAGCGTGAACAGCCCCATGCCCAGGATGGTGGGGGCCAGAAACGCCCAGGGCAGCCAGCGCTGACGCTGTTTTCCGGTGGTTGTTTGTTGGCCCTTGGTGCCGGTTTTGTTCCGGCGATTGGTGGACATGCCCGTTGTTGCCGTGCTCATGCCTGCCTCCTCAAGGCGATCTCAAGGTCGCGTTGCATGGAGTCGAGGGCCTGCTTGAGCTGGCGCTCGTCACCGCTGACGGCCAGGGATACGTTCTTCATCAGTGCGGTCTCGACGGCGGCCTGCTGGGGCGGTGCCGGAATGGGACCGGTGGTGGGGAATTTGTCCAGGGTGTCGTAGAAGACTTTCCAGTGCTTGGGGCCGCGTCCGGCGTACAACTGCTCGTTGACCATGGAACGGCGCGCGGGGGTGGTGTTCGGCGTCGGGAAGACCAAGCGCATGGCTTCCAGGCTGGAGGCGAACTTGAGCCATTCCCAGGCCGCGTCCTTGTCCTTGGCGGTCTTCATGATGGCGTATCCGGCGGTGCCGAACTGGTGCCGCTGGGTGCGCCAGCGCGGGAAGAACTGGACGTCGAAGTCGTCTTCCTTCATTCCGGCTTCGTGGAGGCCTTCCACCCAGTAGCCGCCGGCGGGGGTCGTGCCGATCCTGTTGGAGGCGAACAGCCCGACGAGTGAATTTCCGCCGCCTTCTTCGGGCCGGACGCCGAGGCCATCCTTGACGAGGCCGCGGAGGTAGTCGAACGACTCGTACACCTTCGGGTCATCGGCGTTGGGTTCAAGCCACTGGTAGCCGCCGGAGCGCAATCCGCGCGAAGGATCCTGCGCGTAAAAGCTGTCCCAAAGCCATTCGCCGCCGGTGGACTTGGACTCCTTGAGGAAGCTGGTGTCGTTGGCATAGAGCCAGGGCACCACGCCGCCGAAGAGCCTGTTGGTCCAGTAGTACGGGGTGAAGTCCTGCGGCCTGGCTTTCCGCATGGCAGCGAGGGTGTTGCGGAAATCGACCTGGGTCCAGTTATCCGCGGGACGCTCGAGTCCGGCTTGCTGCAGGGCCGCTGTGTTGTAGTACATGTTGGCGGCGTTCCAGTCGATGGGAAGCTGGAACAGGCTGCCCTTGTACATGAACGCCTCGACGAGGCTCGGGTGGACGTCCGCGAAGTATTCCTTCATGTCCGCGGCATCGCGGCGGAGGTACTCGTCCAAGGGGTGCGCCAGTTTCTCGGCGAAGAGCTGGGCGCCTTCGGTGGCCACGTAGACCACGTCCGGTGGCGTTCCTGCTGCCACCATGGTGAGGATCTTGGTAAAGAAGTCCTTCCAGTCCGCGGCCTGGATGGCCTGGACCTTCACCTTGATTTCCGGGTGCACCTTCGCGAACGCATCAATGACCCGCTGGCGGGCGGCTGCGTCCGCTGCGGTTCCCAAGATGGCGATGCTGAGGCTGTTGTCCCCGCGGCCCGGGATGTCCATGCCGGTCAACCGCGGCCACGACGCCACCGTTGCTCCGACAATTCCCGCACCCAAGGCACCCAGGGCTGTCCTGCGTGAGATCTCACGCAGCTTCCCATTGCTTCCTGGCATGTCTCATTCCTTCCTAACACGTGTTAGGTAGCGTAAATCCATCACCTAACACGTGTCAAGCGTCACATTCGTGTTACGGGCCCCTCACCCTGACCCGACCCCGGCTCACATATACGGGTGTTTGCCCCGACGCCCGCTCACATATGTCCCCAATTCGCCCACCCAAAACCCCCCATACCCGAGCGAGCGCCCACCCAAAACCCCCATACCCGAGCGAGCGTCCACCCAAAACCCGCCATATCTGCAGGAGGGTTCACTTCCGAAGACTCGGCGAATACGCTGAAACAAGCTGCCCCATTCCCCCGTCCCTAGCTTTGGAGCCCATTGATGACAGGTTGGAATGCCGAGAACCTTGCAGGTTCGGCCGGCGCAGGTGCCGTGACGCTGTTGGCAGGAACATCGTTTTGCGTCTCTGCGGCCAACGGCGATATGGACCAACGGCGCCCGCACGGGATGTTCTTCCGTGACACGCGGTTCGTTTCGAATTGGGCGCTCGCGGTGAACGGTCACCCGATAGAGGCCTTGGGTTCTCCTGTCCCGGAGCCCTATCGCGCCGATTTTATCGGCCGAGCGTCCCGCACCGATGGGTTGGCAGACAGCCATCTGCTGATTGAACGCCGGCGGAGCCTGTTCGGCGGAGTGCACGAAGAGATTACGGTCAGGAATTTTTCCAGCAAGCCCGCCCGCGCCACGGTTTCGCTAACGGTCAATGCGGACTTTGCCGACATCTTCGAAGTGAAAGAGGGCCGGGCACGCCATGAGAGCGTGCATTTGACGCGGGGTGGCGACGGTTCTTTGGTCCTTGAGTCCCAGCGGCAGGGGCGGCACGTCCTTGTCACCGTCGACGCTCCGAATGGCGTGGTTGACGGTGATGTCATCAGCTATGACTTCACTCTTGAGCCGCAAGGCCATTGGTCCACGGGTGTGACGGCGACGCCTCGCATCGAGGGGGTCGGACCCGAGGCCGACGCCCAGGTTTGGGGCAGCCAGCGCCCTTACGATGTTCCGGAGGAAAGGCTGCAGGAGTGGCATGGCAAGGTTCCCACGACCAAACTTGCCAACAAGGCCTTCGAGAAAGCGTTGGTGCAGAGCAGGGCTGACCTCGGCTCCCTCAGGATCTTCGACCCCGACCATCCCGGACGGACGGTGGTGGCTGCAGGATCGCCTTGGTTCATGGCCCTATTCGGCCGGGACTCGCTCCTGACTTCCTTCATGACACTTCCACTGGATCCTTCGCTGGCGCTGGGAACCCTCAAAACCCTGGCCGACCATCAGGGCCGGACCGTCAACCCGCTCAGCGAGGAGGAGCCGGGCCGGATCCTGCACGAAGTGCGCCTCGGTGCCACCACGGGCCTTGCACTTGGCGGGGGGAATGCCTATTACGGTTCAGTGGACGCCACGCCGTTGTTCGTCACGCTCGCCGGGGAGCTCACCCGTTGGGGATTCCATTCGGAGATCTCGGCGTCCCTCCTGCCGGCGGTGGACCGCGCCCTGGACTGGATCCGCGACTACGGAGACGCCGACGGTGATGGCTTCGTTGAGTACTCGCGGGCCACGGATCATGGCCTCCTCAATCAAGGCTGGAAGGATTCGTGGGACGGCATCAACTTCGCCGACGGCACAATGGCAGAGCCGCCGATTGCCCTATGTGAGGTCCAGGGGTATGTCTACACCGCCTATCTCAGCCGGGCCTTGATGGCCCAAGAGGACGGCGATCTGAAGCTAGCCGCGGTGTGGGGCGCTCGGGCAGCCGAGCTCAAGCGACTTTTCAACGAGAAATTCTGGCTCCCTGAACGCGGCTATTTCGCCATCGCCCTCGATCGCGCGAAACGGCCGGTAGACGCATGCGCGTCCAATATGGGCCACTGCCTTTGGAGTGGAATCGTCGACGACGACAAGGCTCCGTTAGTCGCGGAG
Organism: Arthrobacter sp. NPDC080031; assembly: GCF_040702485.1. Classification (NCBI taxonomy): domain Bacteria; kingdom Bacillati; phylum Actinomycetota; class Actinomycetes; order Micrococcales; family Micrococcaceae; genus Arthrobacter; species Arthrobacter sp. NPDC080031. The sequence continues at coordinate 10,598 of NZ_JBFBLA010000004.1, read as the reverse complement.
CGGCTGATGTCGGACACCATGTTCACAGGCTGGGGCGTCCGGACGCTGGCTTCGGATATGGCGGCCTACAACCCGGCGAGCTACCACAACGGCTCGGTGTGGCCGCATGACAATGCGCTCATAGCCGGCGGATTGATGCGCTACGGCTTCGTCAAGGAGTCGCAGCGGCTCATCACCGGCATCCTGGATGCCGCCGAGGCGTTCGGTGGGCGGCTACCGGAATTGTTCTGCGGCCTGGACAGGAAAACCTACGGGACGCCCGTCCCCTACCCTTCGTCATGTTCGCCGCAGGCCTGGGCCGCCGCCACACCGGTTCACTTGCTGAGGGTATTGCTGCGCTTTGATCCTTGCCTCACCCACGGCGGCCTTTGGCTGGCGCCGGTGGTTCCCGAAGGCTTCGGCGACATCAAAATGGGGAACATCCCGCTCGCAGGCTCCCGTATCTCAGTGGAGGTGGTCAACAGGGAAACACATGTCACGGAACTGCCCGAGAACATCGCGCTGCACCGCGAAGCCCGCAAACCGCTATCCGATCTCTTGGACGTCCACCACGCCACCGCCGGACCGGGGTGGGGGAACTAGGTGCGCATCGGACTGGTTGCCCCGCCTTGGATTCCCGTGCCGCCTCCTGCATACGGCGGCACTGAGTCGATCATCGATATCCTCGCTCGGGGCCTGGCTGCCGCCGGCCATGATGTGCTTCTGGCGGCGGCGTCCGGAAGCACATGTCCAGTGGCCAAGGTCCCCGGCCCGCCACTTGCCGACGGCTCGAGGATAGGGAACGGGACGGACGAACTCCGCCACAGCGTGTACGCATTCGCGGCGATGGACGACGTCGACCTCATCCACGACAACACCCTGGCGGGCCCGCTCTACAGGCACCGGCCGAACGGAACGCCCATCGTCGCTACGGCCCATCTCCCCTTTTCGGCCGAAAACCACGACATTTACCAGGCCATGGCCACCGACACCGCGATCATTGCCATCTCGCACCATCAAGCTGACACCGCCCCGGGAATCAAGATACGGAAGGTCATCCACCACGGGATAGACACGCAGTCCGTCCCGCTCGGAGCCGGCGACGGCGGCTACGCCAGTTTCCTCGGCCGGATGCACCCGGGCAAGGGCCTGCCGGAAGCAATAGAGACCGCCCGCCTCGCCCACGTTCCCCTGCGAATTGCGGCCAAGATGTACAGCGCGGAAGAACATGAGTACTACGCCGCGGTCATCGCACCGCTGTTGGGGCCCGACGTCGAATACCTCGGCGAGCTGAACGCTGCGGACAAGTTCGTCCTCCTGGGCGGCTCCGTGGCCCTGTTGAATCCGCTTCAGTGGGATGAACCGTTCGGGATGGCGATGATCGAGTCCCTCGCCGTTGGGACTCCCGTGGTGGCAACATTCCGGGGATCCGCCCCGGAGATCGTTGCCGAGGGTGTCACGGGCTATCTCCGTTCCAGCCCCCCGGAGCTTGCCGAAGCGGTCATGGCCGCCGCGACGCTCGATCGCGGAGAATGCCGCCGTGCCGCGGAAAACTACTTCAGCGCCGAGCGGATGGTCGCCGAACACTTGGCGCTCTATGAGGAACTCCTCGCCGAGCAAAAGTGATCCTCGCAGGCAAATATGGCACCCTGAAAGCAATGAGTTCTCCTAAGACAAGCCGACTGCCGGCCGCACGCGGGACCGCTACCAGGCGCTGGGCGGGCGCTGGGATGGGCATCCTTTTTGTGCTCGCAACCCTGGCCTGCATGGCCGCATTCATTGCCACCTACTACTTTTTCGTGCGCACCACCACGGGACAGTACATCGACGAATCCGCCCTCGTGGAAGCCGCGACCATCAACGGTCCCACCGAACGGGCCACCACCCAGTTCCTCGATTGGTTGCCGGTCATCTCGGTGGCGATCGCCGCCGTCGTCGTTCTTTTCGTCACCATAATGCGGCGCCGCTGGAAGTCCGCCGGGATCGCGGTGGCCGCTTGTGTCGCGGCAAACCTGGCCACCCAGCTCCTCAAGGACTGGTTTCCGAACAGGCCGTTCCGCGGCGTCCAGACCATCGAACTAAACTCACTGCCCTCCGGTCACACCACGTTGGCGGCCTCGGCGGCTGCCGCGGTGTTCTTGGTGGTGTCGCCGCGCTGGCGGCCCCTGGCGGGGTTCCTCGGTGGCACTTTCGCGGTGGCCGCCGGGGTTTCCACGCTGATCAACCAGTGGCACCGACCTGCCGACGTCGTCGCCGCCTTCCTGGTGGTCGGAGCGGTCATGCTGCCAGCCGGCTGGTTGGTGCTGCGCACGGGAAAGCGCTGGAACGTCCAGGACGGCCGCGGGGAACACTGGGCATCGTCGCGCTTGTGGCTTTCGCTGTCGACCCTGGCCGGCGTCGCGGCCGCGGCTGTTGCGGTCTACTCACTGATGGGAATTGCGAGCGGTTTCGGGCCGGAAAGCAGCACCACCAACTACTTCTGGGCCGGGGTCTCCCTGATTGTCATCGCCGGTTATCTGGCAACGGTGGCTGCCACTTGGCTTTTCGGCCTGGGTGCTCGACGGCGGCAGTCACCTTAGTGCCGCGCGGAGGCCGCCGTCGTGGTTTCCCCACTTTTGAACACTTTTGGCTGGCATCGCAGTCCGAAATCCCTGTATTTCCGCGGATTCCCGAGGTGCTGCCCGGCCAAAGGCGGGGAGATTCAGCGGGCTGGACGGGTCTCTGTCAACCGCACCAGCTGGGGAAGAACCCAGGAACGCTTTTCAGGACGGTGCCTGACTTCAAGTCCACCAGGTCGGTCCGGATAGGAGTCGGTTCGGGGAGGACGGGATATTGGTCTCCCGTGTATTGCGGTGCTGCTGTTTCGACGGCGAGGTAGTCGCCGGCCGGAGAGATGCAGGTGTCAAGGATGCGTGACCAGGCGGCGGCAGGCCGGTAGAGCTGGCGCGAGCCGTTCTTGTCGGTGACATTGACGACGGAGGCTTCCTTTCCGCCGTCGTACTTTCTCGCTACTTGCATGTAGTGGCCGGAAGCATCGAGGACCATGGGCTGGCTCGCGGTGGTGGTGACCCCGTTCGCGGCATCGGGTACGAAAGCGCCGGGGAGGGTGAGCGGTGTAGAGGTCCCGGTGGCGAGGTTGATGGTCGAATACCGTGGCGGGTCTACGCCCTTTTTCAGCCCCGGGTCGGCGACGGCGAGTTCGTTGCTGCCGGGGACGAATCCAAGGATCCCGGCGTGCGCGCCGAGGGGCGACAGTTTGCCGGAGTCCAGCGTGTCAATGAGGAACATGGACTGGTCATCGGTCTGCGCCACCAAGGTGGCCGCACCCGGGACAAAGCGCCAGTCCGCGGCCGAAACCGGACCGTTGATCCCCTGGACGGCCCGCGGAGCCGAGGACGGATTGTCGACGTCGTACACGAAGAGTGTTTTCCAGTACTGGCCAGTGCCCGAAGAAGCGGTGAAGGTGAAGCCTATGAGGTGCTTGGATCCTGCCGCATGGAGGTTCGCCACTGTTCCCAGGCTTGGCAATGGAACAAGGGTTGGCGGGCCGCCCGTGAGGGGGACGATTTCGAGCGAGCTGGTGTTGTCATCGTTGAGGGTGACGACGGCGAGGGCGGAGGGAAGGGCGGCATACTCCTGGATGCGGGGGGCGCTGACGATGACAGTTCCCTGGTCCCCGCCGGACACGCTTGTGCCGAGGATAGTGTCCGGTTTCTTCAGCCCTTTGTTGTCTTTGCCGGTGTCCCTCTCCAGGCTGTACAGGTCGAAGGCCGCGGGTGTGGCGGAGCGGGCCAGGGCCGGGGTGGAGTTGGGGTGCGGCAGCTTCGAAAGGTTCGCGACCGTCAACCCGCCCGCGAGGACGGCAAGGATTGCGATGGTGCCGTAGAGGCGCCGAGCGAAACGTCGTCCCGCCAGCAGCTCGGCGGCGGCAGCAATCGCTGCAGCCCGTTTGGCTGAGACGGGACGGCGCTTAGTAGACATAGGGCTGCGCCGGTTGTGTGGTGGACTGGATGGAGTCCGGTATCAGGACGATTGCCTCGCGACTGGCCGCGTTGGGGTTGGCGCGAAAGCTGCTTGTGACTGTGACCCAGCTGTCGGTTTTGTATTCGTTTTGCCACCCGGGGTGGTAGACGGGAACGCCAATCGGCTGGGCATCGACAGCGCAGCAGGTCACCACAAAACGGGTTACGAAGAAAACGTTCGGATCTGTCTTGTCCGCACTGACGAAGCCGGTCACGGTGGCAGTCTTGTCGGCAAAAAAGTCCTGCTTCGCGCCGGACCGAAGCAGCGATGCCCAGTCCCTCACCGTGAATGCGGAGTAGTCTCCCTTGCCGGGCAGTGCGGGTGCTTTCAGGGTGAGAGCGGATGCTGAGCCGTTAAGGTCCCGCTGTGCAACTGTGGCAGTGGTAAGGGTCGACGGCGGCAGGATCAGTAGGGCGACGACGGCGGCGACCATGGTCAGCACGCTCCCGAGCGGCCATAGCCAGCCCCACCGGGAACCGGGTTCATTGCCGTGCTCGTGCCCGTCTTGGGCGGTGGGAGCAAAGGCGAAGGCTGCCAGGGCGAGCACTCCTGCGATGACGGCCATGACCACCGTGAACACGAAATACCGTGGATGGATATACAAGGCAAGCTGCCCTGACAGGCCCAGCCAGATCGTCGCCGTAAGGCCGATCAGGCTCAGGACCACGCCCTGCCACCGGCTCACGAGCCGCCTAATGACCATAGTTGACCGCCAATCCGAGGACCGCGGCGCAAAGTGCCACAAGCAGGCTGAGCTGAAGGAGGGTTTTCGCGGTAAACGTGGTGCGCATCAGGGCGAGCATTTTTACGTCGATCATGGGCCCGAAGACGAGGAAAGCCACGATGCCTCCCGGCATGAAGGTTGCCCCGAACGACAGGATAAAGAAGGCATCCACGTTTGAGCAGATCGCAACGACGAAGGCCAGCAACATCAACGCCAGGACGGACCAGACGGGATTGCTGCCCAAAGCGACCAGCACTTCGCGGGAAACGGCAACCTGGATCAGCCCCGCCATGCCCGCACCAACAAACAGGGCAGGCATCATTGCGCGCGTCTCCTGCGAGAACATCTGCACGCTGCGCCTCACCCGCCCGGTGGCGCCGTCGTGGTGGTCTGCCACCGTACAGGTTTCCTGGAACCGGGCGGTCAGCAGGTCCTGGGGGCGCGGATGCCGGCTGTAGATCCAACCGACAAGATTGGCGATGAAAAAGCCGCCCAGGACACGGGAGACCAGGATGCCGTTGTCCCAGCCAAACGCCTGGGCGGTAGTGACGATGGTCACGGGGTTCAGGATGGGGGCCGCAAACAGGAATGTCATCGATTCCGCAACCGTGAGGCCCTTGACCACCAGACCCCGGGCCAGCGGAACATTACCGCACTCGCAAACCGGCAGCAGCATTCCCAAGAGCGAGAGAAGCAGCCTCCGCAGCATCGGGCTCCGAGGCAGGCGACGGAGCAGCATGCCCTCCGGCAACCAGACCTGGACGGCGATCGAGAGGACAATCCCGAGGAAAACGAACGGCAGGGACTCGACGACGACGCTGATCGACAGCGTGGCAAAGTCGCGGGCCGCGTTGGGAAGCCCAAAGACCTCCGGCGTGGATGGTGCCAGCACCCGCACGGCCGCGAACAGTGCAACGAGGGCGAGGCCTACGATGAGGCCGGCGGCAGACTTCGACGTAAAAGCACGGGTCGGGCTTCCGTGTTCGCGTTCCGGTTGTTCGCGTTTGTCGACGGCAGGCAGCGTCACGGGCACTCCTTCCTCCACGGAGCCGGCCGGGCGCGCCTGACCGGAAGGGCTGGCGAAACCGACTGTACACGCGGAGTGCTTTGCGCGACTACCCCTGGGCGAGGCCCTGACACCGTTCCGAAGGGGACCATGGGGAAGCTACCTAGGCATATCAGAAGCTCCACTTAAAGAAACATGGGAAGAACAAGTATTGACCACTCGTTTCAACAGCTGCTTGGGGTCGTAGCCTCGCAATTACGCGAGTGTGAATAAAAAGAACCGGCACCGAGTACCACCGCTGGAAACCCAGATCGGACTCCCCTTTCGAGCGGCACCTTCTTGGCTCACCAACGAGGGATCACCCGGCTGCTAGTGCGTTACCTAGCCTGGGGAGGAGTTGACCATGAGTACCACGAATGACCAACGAGGGGCGACGGAATCGCCACACGAGGGCCGTGAACGGTCCAATGCGAACGGGATACTGCTCGGTAAGCACTTTCGCAAACGCTGGACCGCTTTTGGCAGCACGGCGCTGATTGTTGCAGGCCTGCTGGCCGGGGTGGGGTTCGCCGCACCGGCGCATGCTGCCCCGAACACGGTGGTGTCACTGACGTTCGATGACGGCAACGCGGACCAGTTGACGGCCGAAGCCACGATGAAAAACTTGGGCCTGGTCGGCACGTTCTTCATCACCACCGGGTGGATCGACCAGCCCACTTACCTGACCACTGCAAACCTGCAGCAAATCGCCGCTGACGGCAATGAGATCGGCGGCCACACCGTCACCCACCCGGATCTTGTGTCCCTGACCCCCGCCGAGTCGACACGGCAAATCTGTAACGGCCGCGTGGCGCTGATGAACATGGGCTTCAAAGTCACCAGCTTCGCCTATCCCTTCGCTTCCGAAAACCCGGCCACCGAAGCCTTGGTGAAAGGGTGCGGGTTCAACAGTGCCCGCGGCCTGGGCGACGCGGCGAGCAAGGACCCGGCCTCGGCGACGCTTCCCGCAGCGGACACGATCCCGCCCGCCAATCCCTACGTGACTGTGGCACCGGATGAGGTGGACAGCACGTGGACCCTGGCGAATCTGGAGAACCAGGTGACCCACGCCCAGACAACCACCGGCGGGTGGGTCCAACTGACGTTCCACCACATCGCCGTCGGAACGGACCCCACGCTGACCATCACCCCGACCCTGTTCAACCAGTTCGCCACCTGGCTGGCCCAGCAAAAGGCGGCCGGTACGGTCGCCGTGCAGACCGTGGACCAGGTCGTTGGCGGCACGCAGCAGCCCGCCGTCCCCGGCCCTGCCGTGCCTCCGCCGCCACCTCCGGGAACGAACATGATTCAAAACCCCGGCTTGGAGACCCTGGTCAACACGATCCCGCAGTGCTGGGCCGCAGGCGGGTACGGCACAAACACTCCCGCTTTCTCTATCGTCACGCCAGGTCACACCGGTACGAACGCCGAACAGCTCATAGTCACAGGCTGGGTGTCAGGGGACGCGAAACTCCTGCCCGCCCTGGACCTGGGTGGTTGCTCACCGACCGGCACACCTGGACACTCTTATCAGCTGAAAGCTTGGTATAAATCCACCGCGGACACCCAATTCGAAGTCTATTACCGTGTCGGTAACGGGTTTTGGACATACTGGACCGCAAGCCCCTTGGTCCTCCCCGCGGCGAACTGGACCCAAATCACCTGGACCACGCCTCCCCTGCCGGCTGGCGCATCAGGCATCAGTTGGGGCCTGAACATCCAAGCCAACGGCACGATCACCACTGACGACTATGAGATGTACGACAACGGCACCTCGTTCGCCGACATCCCGGCAAGCTATCCGTTCTACAACGAGATCACGTGGCTCGCCGCCAACGGAATCACTACCGGGTTCCCACAGCCCAACGGCACCACCCTGTTTCAGCCGCTGCAGTCCATAAGCCGGGAAGCGATGGCCGCGTTTATCTACCGGTACAAGGGCAGCCCAGCGTTTACCGCACCTGCTGCCTCCCCGTTCACTGACGTTCCCACCACGGACCAGTTCTATAAGGAAATCACCTGGCTGGCTTCCACCGGCATCACCACCGGGTACCCTGGGCCGAACAACACGAGAAGCTTCCACCCGCTGGATTCGGTGAACCGGGATGCGATGGCCGCGTTCCTCTACCGCTTGAGCGGAAGTCCAGCAGTTACCCCGACCGTGACGTTCCTCGACGTGCCCTCAACCTACCCGTTCTATAGGGAGATCAGCTGGCTCGCCGCCAACGGCATCACGACCGGCTGGGCGGTACCGGGAGGAGCGATATTCCAGCCCCTTCAACCCGTACACCGCGACGCGACCGCTGCGTTCCTGTTCCGTCTCAACGCCAAGTTCCCCAGAGTCTGACCTTGGAAGAACCTGGCTCAACATTCGACCACTTTTGAACCACCTTCCAGTCCGGGATCCCCGTATTCTCAGGGATCCCGGACTGCTACACGGGCCAAAGGTGGTCGGATCTAGAGGCTCGGCCCGCTAAGCCCCTCTGCCTCGTCCCCTAGTGCCGCACGTCGCGGCGTACCCTGATGCTATGGGCGCCGAAGTCCTGGATCTCAGGCTCACGACGGGCATACGGGTTCCGTGCCTCGTCCACGGCGACGCCGACGCGAAGCCGCTGTTGCTTTTGCACGCCTGGGGCGAATCCCGTCGCAGCTTTGACCGCCTTGTACCTTTGCTGACGGACTTCAGGGTTTACGCGCCCGACCTCCGCGGCCAAGGCGATGCGGAGAAACCGGAGCTCGGCTATTCGCTGGCCGAACAGGCCGGGGACGCCGCCGCCATCCTGGCTGCGCTCGATGTCCAAAGGGCGTTCATCCTCGGTTCCTCCAGCGGCGGCTACGTGGCCCAGCAGTTAGCCATCGGGCATCCCGATCGTGTCGCGGCGCTCGTCCTCGTGGGCTCTCCGCTGAGCCTTCGGGGTCGGACTGCTCTCGCCGAGGAAGTCGCCGCTCTCGAGGACCCCGTCGACGAGGACTGGGTACGGAGTTCCCTGGCTTGGTTCCCATTGCTGCACGCGATTCCTGTTTGGTTCATCGAGGACCGGGTACGCGACGGGGTCAGGATGCCCGCCCATGCGTGGAAGCGCATCCTCGATGGTTTGCGCACGGCAACTCCGCCCACGGAGTCCGGAACCATCCTCGCGCCCACCCTGATCCTGTGGGGCGCACATGACTCTGTGCTGCCCCGAAGGCACCAGGAGGCCTTGGCGGCTCGAATACCAGGCGCCGTGTTGAAGGTTTATCCCGGGGTAGGGCACTTGGTCTTGTGGGAGTGCCCGGACCAGGTGGCGGCGGACGCGACCGCGTTCCTCAGCTCCATCGGCTAGGGTTCACGCACGGCCGCTGCCACCGCTTGAGTGCCCGACGGCGGCAGTCACCGCGGTGCCCTACCGACACCCGAACCCGCCTTCGGGACCAGTCCGCGCAGCCGGAGCCGGGCCGGTTCCTCGACGTATTTGAACAGCAGGTGGGTGGCCAAGGCAATCCCGAGCAGGCACGCCGCCGCGAGCAGGTTCTCCTCCAGTTGTCCGGCACCGTTAGGCCAGTCCCTGATGAGCCAGTAGAAGAGGTAGATGAAGAACATGTGGACCAAGTACAGGCTGTAGGAGCTGCGCCCGCCGTACTGTAGCCACCTCGCGGACAATGCCGAGCGGAGCCAGCCGCGGGTCAGGCTAAGAAGGCCAATAAGCAGCGGGAAGGCGAGCACCGCCAGCCGGCCCGGGCCGGGTTTTCCGGCCGTGGCCAGGAAGACGACGACGGCGGTTCCGGTCAGCAGGGCGCCGGGACCGGCCAGGGCAGGGTTGAACTTCATGCGGTCCGCGTTCCGTGCGGCGATGCAGGCGAAAGCGCCGGCAATGAAGCAGCAGGCGATCCGCAGCAGCCATTCGTAGGGCTGATGCTCAACCGTGGCGATTGGCAGGTCCGGCCCCCAGATGGCGGTCGGCAGGAGGACAAGCACAGAGGCCGCCAGCGCCGCCAGCGGATGCAGCCGACGCAACCGGAACAGGACCAGCGCGAGCAGCGGAAACGCCAGATAGGCCAGCCACTCGGCGCTGACCGTCCAGCCCGGACCGAACCAGCTCGCGCCGTCGGTTCCGGGTTGGAACCAGAGATGTATCATCAGCAATTGCTTGGCCAGACCCCACGGCGAGAGGTCCGGAGCCTGGGTCTGCAAGGACCATTCCCGCACGGATTCCTGGGCAGTCCCATACACGAACCACAGTCCCAGCACCCCCACCACGAGGGCGAACGCGGGCCACATCCTGGCGAACCGGGCCCAGACAAAGTCCGCTGCAGCCCGCCAGCGGAACCGTGGGCCCAGCCGGTCCAGGTAGGTGTAGGTGATGATGAAGCCGCTGAGCACAAAGAACACATCCACGCCGAGGTCGCCGTTGGCAATGACGGGACGGAACAGCTCATAGACGGGCCCGAGGAAGGTGTGCTGCATGGCTTGAAGATGGAAGAACACCACCCACAGTGCGGCAACAAAACGCAGTGCGGTAAGCGTCGCGAGATCAGGCCGGGACTGCTGTGCGTCGCTCGTCGGCAGGCGATTCTCCGCCCCGGAACCGGGAGCCGGGACGCCGTCGGTGTCGGGTTTCCCAGGGGTCGGATTCGCAATGGGGGCACGATGCGGAGGCGAGATGACTGAGAACATCCAATTCACCATACCGGAGGCACCTGACCGGAGTCTGGGAGCCGCATACCCAACTAACTCGCAGTTAATGTCGTTTTCGGCGGGCAAAGTCATATGGTCGTAGCAACGCTCTGATTGATGGAGCGTTCTATGGTCAGGTCATTTCCTCAGAGTGCCCGCAACGAGTTTGTGGA